>NZ_NOYU01000009.1:0-541 GCF_002258915.1 Rhodococcus sp. 05-340-2 | reverse complement strand
CTGTTTCGCAGAGTTACGGCGGCCATAGCGGAGGGGAAACGCCCGGTCCCATTCCGAACCCGGAAGCTAAGCCCTCCAGCGCCGATGGTACTGCACTCGACAGGGTGTGGGAGAGTAGGACACCGCCGAACACAATTTGCCAGAACACCCCCAGACCACTGGTCTGGGGGTGTTCTGCATTTCGAAACCACCCACACACCCCACACCGACACACGCGCGCGCATCCGCTATCCGCGTGCACACTCGCGCCCAGACCAGCCCCTATTTCGCGCGCACCTCGCGCACGCGCATGTGCGATGAGCGGGGGCTGCCTGAACTCGGGTGCCGGCAGACCACGCGACTGCGAACCGCGTACACGAGCGCAAACGCGCACGCACTTGCCATCCGCGCGCACAATCGCATCCCAACCTGTACCTATTCCGCGCGCACCTCACGAACGCGCGCGCATTCGCGACGAGCGGTGGCTGCCTGAACCCGGATGCCGGCATACGACACGACTGCGGCCCCCCGAGCTGCCCGGCACCCCGACAGCCCCCTACTC
>NZ_NOYU01000029.1:0-2766 GCF_002258915.1 Rhodococcus sp. 05-340-2 | reverse complement strand
CGCTTTGCGGTTGTCGTCGAATTCGATGACGCCGTAGGCGGTGGGGTCGGAGACCTCGTAGGCGAAGACGGCTCCGCCGTCGATGTGATCGAAGCGCGACAGTTGGGTGCCCAGGCCGGGGCCGTAGAAGATGTTGTCGCCCAACACCAGAGCTGCGGAGTCGGTGCCGATGTGCTCGGCTCCGAGGACGAAGGCTTGGGCGAGGCCGTTGGGCTCGTGTTGGACCTTGTAGGTCAGTTCGATGCCGAACTGGGAGCCGTCGCCGAGGAGGCGGGTGAACTGGTCGGCGTCCTGGGGTGTGGTGATGATGAGGATCTCGCGGATCCCGGCCAGGATCAGTGTCGAAAGCGGGTAGTAGATCATCGGTTTGTCGTAGACCGGGACCAGCTGCTTGCTGACGCCCATCGTGATCGGATGAAGACGCGAGCCCGTACCGCCCGCCAGAATGATTCCCCGCATGAACCCGCAGTCTTCCAGACCCCCCGGTCGACCGCGCGGTTGTGCCTGCCCCGTTCCGCTGCATGAGCTCCGAGGTGCACCTACGCTCGCCGCATACCCAGCCCTCCGAGAGAACCGAGGACAACGATCGTGACGAGCCGCACCCAGATCGAAACCGGTATCAGCCAGGTCACCGCTCTGCTCTCCACAGTCACCGAAGTCGACCGCGCATCGGCCACGCCCTGCACAGAATGGACCGTCGCCGAGCTGACGGACCACCTGGTGAACACCGCGGCCAACTTGGTGACCATGGCTCGAGGTGGCGAGATCGATTGGGCGGCGTCGCCCGAACCGTCGTCGGATCCGATTCCGCTGTGGACGGAGCGGACTCGCGAACTGCTGGCCGAGATCGATGCAGGTTCACCGTTGCCGCTCGGCATGGTCGCTGCGGAACTCTCGGTGCACGCGTGGGATCTCGCGACCGCACTCGGGCGCGGCACGGACGACCTCGACCAGACGGTGGCGGAGGAGGGGATGGTGTTCATGTCGGCCAACATGACCGACGAACGGCGGGGCGGTGCCTTCGATCCTGAGCAACCGGCACCCGACAGCGCAAACGCGTACGAGCGTTTGGCGGCTTTCGCCGGGCGCACTGTCCGAGGCTCCTGACAGTTCCAGCGGTCGATCACTCCCACTGAATTCGGTAAGGCGAAGTTCCGGTCTCGGCGATCGGAGTCGGCCATTCGTTCGGCCACACGATCTCCGCGGCATCGTCGAGAAACTCTCGGACGTCGTCGACGACGGGATTCGGCGCGGGATAGTCGATCCCGTGGGGCCGTCCGTAATCGGCCGCCCCGTCGAATTCGTCCACGTGGCCGACCGCGGCACGATCCGAGCTGCCACGATCGATGCCCGGTAGTGGCAGCGCGCTTGTGTGAGCGTTCAGCAGGTCATAGTTTCGCTGATCCTGATCGGCATACAGCCATGCCGCCCTGTTGAGTTCTGCACCCATTTCCCCGCAGTTGGCGGACAGGTGAACCTGCCGAGTGCGTGTCATCTCCTGAAAGCGTGCGAGATACGGCTGGAGTCGCTGCAGAATCTGCCCAATCACGTTCTCGCTCAGGCCTGCATGATCGAGCAGATAACGATGACTGGCCAGAGTGTCGCCGCCGATGCGATCGAGAAGATTTCCGAAGCCGGCTATTTCCGAGGATCTGGCGATCAGCGGTTCGGTCATTGCGTCTCGGTCCTTCTCAGTGACGAGACGAGGCCGTCGACGTCCTCATCGGAGAGTGCGTTCTCGACATCACGGTCGGCGAGCACGACGAAGACCGCGACCTCTGCCGTGGCGAAACCGGTAGTGGTGACAACGTCGAATGTGGCGCGGGGAGGAGGGCAGTACGGCGAATCCGGTACGTCTTCCACCAGGGCTGTGTAGCGGACAGCCGGGACTCCGTCGACCTGTAGATACTCGGGGTCGCTGATCTGAACAGTGGGTGCCAGTGACCCGTCTTGGTTGGTGAAGATCATCGACGCTTTCTGCGCTTCTCGATAGGCGAGGACCGTCAAGTCTCCGGCACGTCGACCGGTCATTCCGCTGATCGCCGAAGACTCGAACTCACCCCCCTCGCAATCGAATCGACCGTGGAGGCCCATTGCCCCGTACGTTGCGGTCGATCCGTCCTCGCCGACCCACTCCGAGAATCCGTCATTCCAGTTTTCCCAGTCCGCCGGTATTTCGTAGGTCCAGCCGAATTTGGTGGCGATGGGCTGCGGCTGGCCGTCGGGCACCTCGACTTTCGGTGGCGGCCGGTTCATGGACGGAAACCCCGGCGGCAGGGGTGGTGGGGGCGTGGTCGAGCCCGTGGGTTCCGGCGACACCGGAGGAAGGGCCTGTACCCCCTCGTACGGTTCCGGCACAGGCGGCGCACAGTGCGGGATTGCCCACATCATTCCGAACAGCACCGCTACTGATGCCGCGAGACGCAGCAGTATGTATCGAAGACGCATCGTCACTCCCCCCGAAGTCGAACAGAAGCTAGCACGCGCGCCCGACATGATGGGTCGACCTCCGGACGCGGTGCAACTACTGCTCCACTCGAAGGTCTCATCGCCGGGATCCCCACAGCTGGGGCGTCGAGTGGAGCATTCCGTGCAGCGCAGCACCCCCGCTGGGATGGCCAGTGGACCCGACAAGAACGGCCCGCACGAGCCTCCGCCGGTAAAGTGCCTGTTCATGAGAATTCTCGTCACGGGTGGGGCCGGGTTCATCGGCGCGAACTTCGTACATCAGACCCTCGCGCAGCGCCCCGACTCCCAGGTCACCGT
>NZ_NOYU01000030.1:0-543 GCF_002258915.1 Rhodococcus sp. 05-340-2 | reverse complement strand
GAGTAGGGGGCTGTCGGGGTGCCGGGCTGCTCGGGGGGCCGCCGGTGTGCGCGCCGGCATCCGGGTTCGGCCCGGATCGTCGCGAATGCGCGCGCGTCTGTCAGGTGCGCGCGGAATAGGTACAGGTTGGGATGCGATTGTGCGCGCGGATGGCGAATGCGCGCGCGTTTGTCCTCGTATTCGCGGTTCGCAGTCGCGTGGTCTGCCGGCACCCGAGTTCAGGCAGCCCCCGCTCGTCGCACATGCGCGCGCGTGTGTCAGGTGCGCGGGAAATAGGGGCTGGTCTGGGCGCGAGTGTGCACGCGGATGGCGGATGCGCGCGCGTGTCGGCATTCATTGGTGGGGTGTGTGGGTGGTTTCGAAATGCAGAACACCCCCAGACCAGTGGTCTGGGGGTGTTCTGGCAAATTGTGTTCGGCGGTGTCCTACTCTCCCACACCCTGTCGAGTGCAGTACCATCGGCGCTGGAGGGCTTAGCTTCCGGGTTCGGAATGGGACCGGGCGTTTCCCCTCCGCTATGGCCGCCGTAACTCTGCGAAACAG
>NZ_NOYU01000003.1:0-4947 GCF_002258915.1 Rhodococcus sp. 05-340-2 | reverse complement strand
GTCCCCGGCATGTCAGACTCGGGCGACTCGTACGACCAAATTGGTGACCCATATGGGGCGGCCCCGGAGGGGACGTGCGACCGCTTGCGGTCGGCTTTCATGGTTCGCCGATCCCCTACGCGGGCATCCGTCGTCGATGCCCCCGAATCCGTTGTCTCCGATGCTCGCCACTCCTGGGCCGCTCCCGTCCGGACCGGCCTGGGTGTGGGAATGGAAGTGGGATGTAACTGCGCGGGTTCGCAGAAACTCGCGAACGATAGCGTCGCAACACGCGCGTACGTGGAGCATCAACCCGTGAGGGACAACCGCATTCGCAGACTGGCGACCATCAAACGCCTTATGCGGCCGCCAGCACAGCCTCGCGTTTGATCCGGCAAGACCAATGCCGTCTACCGATCGGCTCCGGCCCACCCCTTCCCTCATACCCCCACGGGTACTTGCATACCCCCCTAGGTATGTGTCACAGTAGGGATGTACCCGCCAGAAAGGACCGCCATGTGCTACCCCGTCCCGTGCCCGGCATGCGGTAAGACCACCTGGGCTGGCTGCGGTCGACATGTCGACAGCGTTATGAAGAACGTTCCGCGGTCGCAGCAGTGCTCCTGCTCCATGGAGACACCCGCCCCAGCTACACGCGACAACTTCTTTCGTTCCCTGTTTCGTCGCTGACCCCCACCCCAACAGCACTCCACTGCATTTCGCAGGAATCTCTGGGCGTCTTCAACGCTTCTGAATACCCCCACCCGTATTAGGAGAAGTAATTGTGACCAAGCCCGCTACCGCGGCGGCCACCGGCCGCCACGACCGCCATCGGCCACCGGCACCCGGCGCACTAGGCCGCCTGGGAAGCACGATGGTCGCCCGCCGCAGGTGGGTGTTCGGCATCTGGCTGATCGCCCTCGTTGCCCTGGGATCGGCTGCGCCATCGGTGTTCTCATCCTTGGCCGGGGCCGGCTGGCAGGCCAACGGTTCCGAATCCGTCCAGGTCCGCGAGCTCGCCCAGCAGCATTTCGGTGGTAACTCCTCTGCGGCAGTGCAAGTGGTCGTTCACTCCGACACCGCCACGATCGAAGACGCAGCGGTGCAGCAGACACTCACCGACGTCGCGGCCGTATTCGACGGTGACACTCGCTTCGGCGAGATCATCGCCCCCCAGCCAGGCATGACCATCAGCCCCGACGGCCGCACCGGCATCCTCATCGCCGGCGCAAACGCAAGTACAGATGACATGGTCAAAGCCGTCGACGAGGTCAAAGGCGAACTGACCGAACTCTCCGGCGACGGCATCGAGGTCTACCCGACCGGGTCCTCCGCACTGTGGTCGGACTTCAACAAAGCCAACCACGATGCCATGATCCAAGCCGAATTATTCTCGTGGCCAGTCACCTTGGCGATCATGGTGCTCGCGTTCGGATCGCTCGTCGCCGCAGGACTGCCGCTGCTACTCACCGTCGCCGGACTCGTCGCATCCGCCGGTGGTCTCGTGCTGCTCAACGGCGTCACCCCGATCTCGGTGTGGGCGATGAACTTCGCGATGATGTTCGCGCTCGCCCTCGGCATCGACTACGCCCTCTTCATCGTCGCCAGGTTCCGCGACGCACTACGCAACGCCGATCCCCGTGCCGCCGTCGCCGAAACCATGGACACCGCAGGCAAAGCCGTGGTCCTGTCCGGTCTGACAGTCCTGGTGAGCCTCTCGGCAGTGCTTCTCGTTCCCGCACCGGCCGTGCGGACCATGGCCGTCGGCATCATGCTCGCTGTCACGTTCGTGCTGATCGCCACCATGACCCTGCTCCCCGCAACCCTGGGGGCACTCGGCTCCAAGGTCAACGCCGCATCCCTGCCCTACGCCAAACGCCAGCAGCACCGCTCCCCGAAATTCGCAGCCTGGGGCGAACTACTCCACAAGCATCCCTGGCCGTTCGCACTGGTCTCCGTCGGCATCCTCATCGTCCTGGCACTGCCGGTCCTCGGACTGAAAGTCGCAATGCCCTCGATCACCGTCGTCCCAGAAGATGCACCGGTTCGCCAAGGCTACGAGCTCGTCCAAGCCCAGTTCGGCGACGGCGCACCCGGCGCACTGCAGATCGTCGTCCCCTCTTCCGACGCCGCCGCGACCGCCACCGCAGCCAGCAGCGTCGACGGGATCTCGATGGTGACTCCGCCCCAGCCTGCCGCGGACGGCTCGAACTACTCACTGCTACAAGCGCTTCCCGCCGTGGACCCCTCCGACGAGAGTATGGGCACCATCCTCGGTGACCTGCGCGCGCAGCTCCCGGAGTCGGCATTGGTCGGCGGGGCACCGGCGGAGAACCTCGATCTGCAGCAAGCCCTCAACGACTACCTGCCGCTGGTGATCGGGATCATCCTCGCGCTCGGTTTCATCCTGCTGCTCGTTGCACTGCAGGCACCGCTGATCGCGATCCTCGGCACCGCCGTCAGTCTGCTCTCGACCGCAGCCGCATTCGGAGTAGCGAAGCTGATCTTCCAAGACGGACACGGTGCATCACTGCTCGGCTTCACCCCACAGGGGTTCCTCGACGGCTGGGGACCGGTGTTCTTCTTCGCGATGATCTTCGCCATCGCCATGGACTACACCGTGTTCCTGCTCGCCACCGCCAAAGAGCACTACGAGAAGACCGGCGACCCGAAAGCCGCCCAGGTCGACGGCCTCGCCCACTCCGGCCGCGTCATCTTCGCCGCCGCCGCGGTCATGGTCGCCGTGTTCTTCACCTTCGCACTCTCCGATCCGCTCCCACCGAAAGAAATGGGCATCATTCTCGGTGTCGCGGTACTGCTCGACGCCTTCCTGATCCGGCTCATCCTGCTGCCGGTCCTGCTGCGTCTGACCGGTCACGCCGCATGGTGGTCACCAGCCTGGCTGCGCAAGGTGCTGCCCTCGATCAGCTTCTCTCACTGACACCCTCACCACACCCAACGGAGCAATCATGACCGATCCGAACACAACCCACTCGGCGGCATTCACAGGATGGCCGATCGAACGTATCGTCCCCGCCCTTGCTGCCGGTGTCACCGCCACCGGTCTGGCACTCGGCGAATTACACGCACCGCAATGGCGACTACTCAGCGCGTTCGCTGCCGCCAACCTCGCCCTCTACGCAGCGGTTGGCTGGTGCCCGGCCAGCGCACTGCTCACCAAAGCGGGCGTGCCGAGTATTCGCCGGCCCCGAATCGGGTAGGCCCACACCACCACAGTTCGACCACCGAAAGGAATTTCCCTCATGAACATCGCACTCTCGACCACTCTGACCGACACTGACTTCGACACCGCAGTCGACTCCGTCAAATCAGCCCTGTCCGACCAAGGCTTCGGTGTTCTCACCGAAATCGACATGCAGGCCACGTTGAAGGCCAAACTCGGCGAAGACATGGAGCAGTATCTGATCCTCGGTGCCTGCAATCCCACCCTCGCGCACCGCGCCGTCGGAGTCATGCGCCAGATCGGCTTGCTGCTGCCGTGCAATGTCGTCGTCCGCGCCGACACCGCCACATCCGGATCGGTGATCGTCGAAGCGATGAACCCCGACATCATGGTCCAAGCGACCGGAGAACCCGCCCTCTCCGATGTCGCGGCCGAGGCCACCACCAAGCTCCAGGCCGCCATCGACGCACTCGGTGGCCAGGACACAGCCCACAGCTGATGACCCTGGCACTGGCACTGGTCCTCGGCGTCGCCGTCGGCATCCTGCTCGGTCTCCTCGGAGGCGGCGGGTCGATTCTCGCGGTCCCGGTTCTCGTCTACGCCCTCGGAATGGACCTGTCGGAGGCGATACCGACATCGTTGCTGGTGATCGGTGTCGCCTCTGCGACCGGGGCCATCCCCAAGGTGCGGGCGCGGCTCGTCGAGTGGCGGCTGGCGGCGATCTTCGCGGCCACCGGCATTGTCGGCACCGTGGTCGGCAGCGCCCTGGGCAGACATCTGCCCGAGGCGGCCGTGATGATCGGCTTCGCAATCGTCATGATCATTGCCGGGGCGCGGATGCTGCGCAGCGCCGACGATGTCGGAACTGCATGCAAGACAGGGGATTCCGGGATCGACTGGCGGCGATGCGCACCACGGTCCATACCGACAGGGTTCGGGGTCGGTGTCCTCACCGGACTGTTCGGCGTCGGCGGAGGATTTCTGATCATCCCCGCTCTGGTGCTGTTGCTGGGAATCGAGATGGGTGTCGCTGTCGGAACGTCGCTGGTGGTCATCGTCGCAAACTCCGCCGCCGGACTGATCGCTCAGGCCGACGGGCTCGGCGGGAACTGGGCACTGACAGCCGCGTTCGCCGGTGCTGCGATTGCAGGCTCGCTGGTCGCCGGGCGACTGAGCACACGCATTGATACCGACAAGCTGCGCACGTGGTTCGCCTACCTGGTGTTCGCCGTCGCGGGCTACGTACTTGTCGACACCCTCGTTCTTTCATGACCGAACGCACACACCGACCCGATGCCCCCAGGGGTAATCTGAAACCACTACCACCCTCACACCCTCAGGAGACCGCAATGGTCGGCGACGAAGACAGCATCGCATTGGTACTCAACCGGCTGCGCCGCGCACACGGCCAACTCGCCGGAGTGATCGGCATGATCGAGAACGGACGTGACTGCAAAGACGTCGTCACCCAACTCGCCGCCGTCTCCCGCGCCCTCGACAAAGCCGGATTCAAGATCGTCGCCACCGGCCTCCGCGAATGCATGACCGGCGACACCGCCGACAACAAAGAACCCATGACCGAAGCAGAACTGGAAAAACTCTTCCTCGCACTGGCCTGAACGAGGACGTTTCACGTCAGAAACGAGGCCGACCCGACGACACCGTAGGAGTACCCCGTGAGCGCTACCGATCCAGACATCGCCATCATCGAAACGTCGAGCCTCGGCGACCGCAGCTACCTGATCAGCCACGACGGCATCGCCGTCGTGATCGATCCCCAACGT
>NZ_NOYU01000040.1:0-4950 GCF_002258915.1 Rhodococcus sp. 05-340-2 | reverse complement strand
GTCCCCGGCATGTCAGACTCGGGCGACTCGTACGACCAAATTGGTGACCCATATGGGGCGGCCCCGGAGGGGACGTGCGACCGCTTGCGGTCGGCTTTCGATGGTTCGCCGATCCCCTACGCGGGCATTCGTCGTCGATGCCCCCGAATCCGTTGTCTCCGATGCTCGCCACTGCTGGGCCGCTCCCGTCCGGACCGGCCTGGGTGTGGGAATGGAAGTGGGATGCAACTGCGCGGGTTCACAGAAACTCGCGGACGATAGCGGCGCAACTCGCGCGTGGGTGGAGCATCAACCCCTGAGGGACAACCGCATTCGCAGACTGGCGACCATCAAACGCCTCCTGCGGCCGCCAGCACAGCCTCGCGTTGGATCCGGCAAAACCACTGCCGTCTACCGATCGGCTCCGGCCCACCCCTTCCCTCATACCCCCACGGGTACTTGCATACCCCCCTAGGTATGTGTCACAGTAGTGATGTACCCGCCAGAAAGGACCGCCATGTGCTACCCCGTCCCGTGCCCGGCATGCGGTAAGACCACCTGGGCTGGCTGCGGTCGACATGTCGACAGCGTCATGAAGAACGTTCCGCGGTCGCAGCAGTGCTCCTGCTCCATGGAGACACCCGCCCCAGCTACACGCGACAACTTCTTTCGTTCCCTGTTTCGTCGCTGACCCCCACCCCAACAGCACTCCACTGCATTTCGCAGGAATCTCTGGGCGTCTTCAACACTTCTGAATACCCCCACCCGTATTAGGAGAAGCAATTGTGACCAAGCCCGCTACCGCGGCGGCCACCGGCCGCCACGACCGCCATCGGCCACCGGCACCCGGCGCACTAGGCCGCCTGGGAAGCACGATGGTCGCCCGCCGCCGGTGGGTGTTCGGCATCTGGCTGATCGCCCTCGTTGCACTGGGATCGGCTGCACCATCGGTGTTCTCATCCTTGGCCGGGGCCGGCTGGCAGGCCAACGGTTCCGAATCCGTCCAGGTCCGCGAGCTCGCCCAGCAGCATTTCGGCGGCAATTCCTCTGCAGCAGTGCAGGTGGTCGTTCACTCCGACACCGCCACGATCGAAGACGCAGCGATGCAGCAGACACTCACCGACGTCGCGGCCGTATTCGACGGTGACACTCGCTTCGGTGAGGTCATCGCCCCCCAGCCGGGCATGACGATCAGTCCCGACGGTCACACCGGCATCTTGATCGCCGGCGCAAACGCGAGTACCGACGACATGGTCAAGGCCGTCGACGAGGTGAAGGGCGAGCTGACCGAACTCTCCGGCGACGGCATCGAGGTCTACCCGACCGGATCCTCCGCACTGTGGTCGGACTTCAACAAGGCCAACCACGACGCCATGATTCAGGCCGAATTGTTCTCCTGGCCGGTCACTTTGGCGATCATGGTGCTCGCGTTCGGCTCCCTCGTCGCCGCGGGATTGCCGCTGCTACTCACCGTTGCCGGCCTGGTCGCATCCGCAGGCGGACTCGTTCTGCTCAACGGCGTCACGCCGATCTCGGTGTGGGCGATGAACTTCGCGATGATGTTCGCCCTCGCCCTCGGAATCGACTACGCCCTGTTCATCGTCGCCAGGTTCCGCGACGCACTGCGCAACGCCGATCCACGTGCCGCGGTCGCCGAAACCATGGACACCGCAGGCAAAGCCGTGGTCCTGTCCGGTCTGACGGTCTTGGTGAGCCTCTCGGCCGTCCTGCTCGTTCCCGCACCGGCGGTGCGCACCATGGCCGTCGGCATCATGCTCGCCGTGACCTTCGTGCTGATCGCCACCATGACCCTGCTCCCCGCAACCCTGGGTGCACTCGGTTCCAAGGTCAACGCCGCCTCCCTGCCCTACGCCAAGCGCCAGCAGCACCGCTCCCCGAAATTCGCAGCCTGGGGTGAACTGCTCCACAAGCACCCCTGGCCGTTCGCTCTGGTCTCCGTCGGCATCCTCATTGCGCTGGCCCTTCCGGTCCTCGGACTGAAAGTGGCGATGCCCTCGATCGCCGTCGTCCCCGAAGACGCACCGGTTCGCCAGGGTTACGAGCTCGTCCAGGCCCAGTTCGGTGCCGGCGCACCCGGCGCACTGCAGATCGTCGTCCCGTCCGCGGATGCCGCCGCGACCGCCACGGCAGCCAGTACCGTCGACGGGATCTCGATGGTCACTCCGCCCCAGCCTGCCGCGGACGGCTCAAACTACTCACTGCTACAAGCACTTCCCACCGTTGACCCCTCGGACGAGAGAATGGGCACCATCCTCGGTGACCTGCGCGCCGAACTCCCGGAGTCGGCGTTGGTCGGCGGTGCCCCAGCGGAGAACCTCGATCTGCAGCAAGCACTGAACGACTACCTACCGCTGGTGATCGGTATCATTCTGGCGCTCGGTTTCATCCTGCTGCTCGTCGCCCTCCAAGCACCGCTGATCGCGATCCTCGGCACCGCAGTCAGTCTGCTCTCGACCGCCGCAGCGTTCGGGGTCGCGAAGCTGATCTTCCAGGACGGGCACGGCGCATCACTGCTCGGATTCACCCCGCAAGGCTTCCTCGACGGCTGGGGTCCGGTGTTCTTCTTCGCGATGATCTTCGCCATCGCCATGGACTACACAGTGTTCCTGCTCGCCACCGCGAAAGAGCACTACGAGAAGACCGGGGACCCGAAAGCCGCTCAGGTCGACGGCCTCGCCCACTCCGGCCGGGTCATCTTCGCCGCCGCCGCGGTCATGGTCGCAGTGTTCTTCACCTTCGCACTCTCCGATCCGCTCCCACCGAAGGAGATGGGCATCATCCTCGGCGTCGCGGTACTGCTCGACGCCTTCTTGATCAGGCTGATCCTGCTGCCGGTCCTGCTGCGTTTGAGCGGACACGCCGCATGGTGGTCACCGGCCTGGCTGCGCAAGGTGTTGCCCTCGATCAGCTTCTCGCACTGACCACCCTCACAACCCGAACGGAGCAATCATGATCGATCCGAACACCACTCGCTCGTCCGCGTTCGCGGGCTGGCCGATCGAACGTATCGTCCCCGCCCTCGCCGCCGGCGTCACCGCCACCGGCCTGGCCCTCGGCGAACTCCACGCACCGCAGTGGCGACTGCTCAGCGCGTTCGCTGCCGCGAACCTCGCCCTTTACGCAGCGGTCGGCTGGTGCCCGGCCAGCGCGCTTCTCACCAGGGTGGGCGTGCCGAGTATTCGCCAGCCCCGAATCGGGTAGGCCCAGATCACCGCAGTTCGACGACCGAAAGGAACTTCCCTTATGAACATCGCACTCTCGACCACTCTGACCGACACCGACTTCGACACCGCAGTCGACGCCGTCAAAGCCTCCCTCGCAGATCAGGGCTTCGGTGTTCTCACCGAAATCGACATGCAGGCCACGTTGAAGGCCAAGCTCGGCGAGGACATGGAGCAGTATCTGATCCTCGGTGCCTGCAATCCGTCCCTCGCGCACCGCGCCGTCGGGGTCATGCGCCAGATCGGCTTGCTGTTGCCGTGCAATGTCGTCGTCCGCGCCGACACCTCCGCTTCCGGATCGGTCATTGTCGAAGCGATGAACCCCGACATCATGGTCCAAGCGACCGGCGAGCCAGCACTGTCCGACGTCGCGGCCGAGGCCACCACCAAGCTCCAGGCCGCCATCGACGCACTCGGTGGCCAGGACGCAGCCCACAGCTGATGACCCTGACGCTGGCACTGGTCCTCGGCGTCGCCGTCGGCATCCTGCTCGGTCTCCTCGGAGGCGGCGGGTCGATCCTCGCCGTCCCGGTTCTCGTCTACGCCCTGGGAATGGACCTGTCGGAGGCGATACCGACATCGTTGCTGGTGATCGGTGTCGCCTCGGCGACCGGGGCCATCCCCAAGGTGCGGGCGAAGCTCGTCGAATGGCGACTGGCGGCGATCTTCGCGGCCACCGGTATCGTCGGCACGCTGGTCGGCAGCGTCCTGGGCAGGCATCTGCCCGAGGCCGCAGTGATGATCGGCTTCGCGATCGTCATGATCATCGCCGGGGCGCGGATGCTGCGCAGCACCGACGATGTCGGAACCGCTTGCAAGACAGGAAGTTCCGGGATCGATTGGCGGCGATGCGCACCACGGTCCATACCGACCGGGTTCGGGGTCGGTGTCCTCACCGGACTGTTCGGCGTCGGCGGAGGATTTCTGATCATCCCCGCTCTGGTGCTGTTGCTGGGAATCGAGATGAGTGTCGCTGTCGGAACGTCGCTGGTGGTCATCGTCGCCAACTCCGCCGCCGGACTGATCGCTCAGGCCGACGGGCTCGGCGGGAACTGGCCACTGACAGCCGCGTTCGCCGGTGCGGCGATCGCAGGCTCGCTGGTCGCCGGAAAACTGAGCACACGCATCGACACCGACAAGCTGCGCACGTGGTTCGCCTACCTGGTGTTCGCCGTCGCGGGCTATGTACTTGTCGACACCCTCGTTCTTTCATGACCGACTGCACACACCGAACCGATGCCCCCGGGGGTAATCTGGAAGGACTACCACCATCACACACCCTCAGGAGACCGCAATGATCGGCGACGAAGACAGCATCGCATTGGTACTCAACCGTCTGCGCCGCGCACACGGCCAACTCGCCGGTGTGATCGGCATGATCGAGAACGGACGCGACTGCAAAGACGTCGTCACTCAACTCGCCGCCGTCTCCCGCGCCCTCGACAAAGCCGGATTCAAGATCGTGGCCACCGGCCTTCGTGAATGCATGACCGGCGACACCGCAGACAACAAAGAGCCCATGACCGAAGCAGAACTGGAAAAGCTCTTCCTCGCACTGGCCTGAACGAGGACGTTTCACGTCAGAAACGAGGCCGACCCGATTACACCGTAGGAGTACCCCGTGAGCACCACCGATCCAGACATCGCCATCATCGAAACGTCGAGCCTCGGCGACCGCAGCTACCTGATCAGCCACGACGGCATCGCCGTCGTGATCGATCCCCAACGT
>NZ_NOYU01000018.1:0-17945 GCF_002258915.1 Rhodococcus sp. 05-340-2 | reverse complement strand
GACATCGCGAAGCACGTCCGTCGCACGGTGATCTGCGCACCACGAGTGGCGTGCGGCGCGGCGACCGCGTCGGTCGAAACTGCAACGGGCACTTCCGTCCCGGCCGTGCGGAAGAATCCGCGGTCGGCGACAGAGTTCGCTTCGACGGACCTCGGTGGACCGGTGAATCCGGGAGGTTGGTCGCGGATTACGCCGAGTTCATGGTCGCCGACGGTCGTCTCGATCGCGACTGGGCTCCGCCCCGCCGCTGGGCCGTAGCACTCGACTCGGGACGGCTCACTTTCGCAGACGATGCCGAGTTGGAGCCGATGACCGATGGTGAGGATGCTCAGCCCTCCAGCGTCAACGAGTGAGGTGCCGACGTGAACGCCGCAGCGGATCCCGCGGCGCGCGCTATACCCGCGATTCCACCCCACACCATCATGGTGAGGTAGTCGACGAGCTCGTCGACCGTCATGGTCCGATCGAAGATCCACCAGTGTGACGCCAGCCGAACGGCACCGATCATCGCGAAGGCGATGGGCATCGAGCCGGCCGTGGAGAACTGTCGCTCTCGAAATCTGTCGGCGATGACACCGGCCAGCAATTCTGCGATCAGTCCCTCCGCGGCGGTGATGACGTCTCGATTGCCGGAGACGGCGTTGTTGGCGTGAACGTAGATGTAGATCTCGGGGTCGGTGGCGACCGTCGTGACGTAGGCGGAAATCACTGCGCGGGTGAGGTGGTACTCGTCGAGGTCGTCGGACATCGCGTCTTGGATACGAGGCACCAGCGCCGTCTCGACGTATCGAGCCATCGCAGCGTCCGCCAGGCCCTTCTTGTCGGCGAAGTGCTTGTACAGAACGGTTTTCGAGACACCGTTCGCCGATGCGATGTCGTCCATGCCGATGTTGTGCCCCTGCTGACGAATCGCGGCCAGAGTGCAGTCGAGCAGTTCACGCCGCCGGGCGATCCGGTGATCGCGCCACCGGTGGCTTCGCCCGTCGACCTTCTCCGGAACGCTCACGCCGACTGCGAGACGGTTCGGGATCCCCTCAACAGAATCGACGCCACCAGCTCCGGATCATCCGACATCGGTACGTGCCCGAGGCCGGGGTACGTCGTCACGTCCGCCTGCGGAAAGGTTCGACGCACCAGAGGTGCCTGGTACACCGGCAGAACCCAGTCGCGACGGCCCCACGCAACCGTGACGGGAACGGACTCCTCGACTGGAATGCTGAAGCGCGGCACGGCGTTACCGGCAGCGTCGATCGCGCGGTTGGTGGTGATACTGAGCGCGTCGATGGTGGCCGTCGCCGCGGGAACTCGCCACGGCTTGGCATAGAAGACGCCATTGGCGATCGTGCGACCGACGACCGAACGCATCACGGCCGGTGCGATCGGACTGATCGCTCGGGACAACGCGCGCAGCAATCGGAACACGAGCAGCGCACGCGTCTGATCCCAGTGTCCGCGGAAGAAGCCGGCCGGAGACAGTGCGGTGGCAGAGGCGACCGACCCACGGGCGGCGAGTTCGAGTGCGAAGTATCCGCCCAACGAATTCCCGGCCACATGTGGCTTCTCACCATCCACCGCCACGTGCTCGAGGAACCGCTCGAGTTCGGCGACGATCCACGGGCCGAGGTCGAACTCTTCGGTGGGGAGCTCCGGCGAATCACCGTGGCCGGGCAGGTCGACCGTCACCACTCGCCGGTGCCGTGCCAGTATCTCGACGACACTGTCCCACGCATGTTGCCGGTGCACGATGCCGTGGATGAGTACCAACGTCGGGCCCTCACCCCGGATCGTGTGCGCCAGAGTCAGCCCATCGATGTCCGAAGTCACTGCATACCAATCTTTCTCGGCTCGATGCGGTACACGTTCTCCATACCCGACGGGTCCGATCCGGCCACCTTCGGTTGCGCCGCACGGCCGAACGTCATCGATTCCGTCAGATCGTCGAAGCGCGCGTCTATTCTGTCGAGAATGTAGTTCTGGCGTACCGACCACGGACGCTCGGTCCCTGATTTGGGTAGTTCGTTCAGAGACCGCGTGACGTAGCCGGAGGCGAGATCGACGACCGGACGAGATTCCACGGCCTTGCCCTGACGGTCCGGGGTCGCGTGGGTGTATCCGTGAGACCGCATGTACACCAACAGTTTCGCTACCGCCTGGGCCGTCATGTCGGCTTTGAGCGTCCACGAAGCATTTGTGTACCCGATGCACCAGGCAACGTTGGGCACATCCTCGAGCATATGGCCCTTGTAGACGAACTTGTCGTGCGCCTCGAACCGCGTTCCGTCCAGCGACAGCTCGATTCCGCCGAAGGCCTGGAGCTTCAACCCCGTTGCGGTGACGATGATGTCGGCGGGGATCTCCTCTCCCGATTCCACGCGAATACCGTCGGCGGTAACGCCGGAGATCCGGTCGGTCACCACCGTCGCGCGACCGGAACGAATGGCCTTGAAGAGATCGCCGTCCGGCACGACGCACAGACGCTGGTCCCACGGGGCGTAGGTCGGCTTGAAATGCTTGTCGACGTCGTATCCACGCGGCAGCTGCGCCTTCGTCATCGCCCGGAACACCCTGCGGGCCGTCTTCGGTGCCCGTCGACACAACTGGTACGAGCCGACCATCAACAGTGCATTGCGCCACCGCAATGCACTGTGTGCCAACGAGTCCGGCAGGAGGCGCTTGGTGATCGTGGTGAACGGATCGGTCATCGGTAGTGACGCGATGTAGGTGGGTGAACGCTGCAGCATCGTCACCGACGCGGCGTCGGCCGCCAGAGAGGGCACCAATGTGATTGCGGTTGCTCCACTTCCGATCACGACGACCCTCTTGCCGGTGTGGTCGAGCCCTTCCGGCCACTGCTGGGGGTGCACCACCTGCCCGCTGAACTCCTCGAGCCCGGGAAGATCGGGGGTGTACCCACCCGAGTAGTCGAAGTAGCCGGTGCACAGGAACACGAATCGACTGCGGTAGGTCGTGGGAACACCGTTCGTCAGGGCGTCGACCGTCCACAGGTCGGTCGACGAATCCCAGTTCGCCGCAGTGACCATGGTCGAGAACTGCGTGTGCTCGTCGATACCGTTGGCGTAGGCGGTATCGACGATGTAGTTGCGGATGTCTTCGCCGTGCGCGAGCAGAGTGTCTCCCTGCCACGGCGTGTGCGGGAACGAGAACGTGAAGATGTCGCTGTCCGACCGAATTCCTGGGTATCGGAACAGATCCCAGGTACCGCCTGCCCGCTCGCGGCCCTCGAGGATCGAGTAGCTCAGCTCCGGAGCCATCTCCTGCAAGCGATACGCGGCGCCGACTCCCGATATGCCGGCACCGATGATGAGAACATCCTTGAAGTTGTCGACAGCATCGTCGACCTCGGGCCACCGACCTGGGCTTTTCGTCACGCCACGCCTCACTGTCTTGCCGAACACCATCGCAATGTCGACCGACCGAGCAGCGAATCGCGACTTACATCACATAATGTGCCATTGACGAGTGGTGGTGTCAATGGCAGTCTTCAACGCATACCGAAGACAGGAACCCCTCATGAACTTCACTCCCTCCGTTGGCTGCACCCCCATCGCGCCCGGAACCAGTACCCGATGACTCCTGTGGTGGTCGGGGCCGCAGGAGTCATCGCCCTCGTCCTACTCGCGTCGAGGGGGTCGGGTCTGGACTTCAACCGACGTTCCCTCACGGCGGCGTACGCCTCGAGCTCGGCGCGCGCTCCCCGAGAAAAGTGCAGGCTGCGCTCGACGAGCTGACCGAGCGTCACTCAGCTTGAACCATCCCACGATGGCTCAGACACTCGTGGAGGCAGCGAGAGAAGGTGCACGATGTGGCTCATCGTTTACATCGCTTTTCTTCTATGGCTGGTCGTGTCGACCCTGCTCGCCGTCTCCGTGGGCACGGCGATCTCCCGCAGCAGCCCGGAAGGCGAAGCGGCCGAGATGCCTCGACGCAGCGGGAAGCCCCCGAAGAGAACCGACACGGCGGCCACATGACCCTGCCTCCATTCCTGAAACCCGCGGGGCGTGACGGGTAGAAATTCGGCGAATACCACAAAGATCCTGTGCTACCTTACCCACCGGTAACAACACGTGATACGCCTCACAATCGGAGGCGTGCGAGTCGGGGGAGATCGAATGGTTGGTTCAACACTGCGGAAACTGTTGGCGATTGCCTGTGTGGGGGCTGTCGGAATCGTCGCCGCACCGACGGCAACGGCAGCGCCGGTTCAGGATCCGTTCTTCCGGTACTCCGGTGCAGCTGCGCTCGCGGATCTGGAGCCCGGTGCCGTGTTGGCGACTCGGACCGTCCCGTATCACGTGGTGAACGTGCCGACGCCCCTGCAAGCGATCCAGATTCTGTACCGCTCGACTGACTCACAGGGCCGTCCCGCCGCGAACGTCACCTCCGTTCTGCGGCCGCCGAACGCGCAACCCGACAAGGTGGTTGCGTATCAATCCGCCTACGACTCACTCAATCCCGACGACAGCCCCTCACGCGCCATAGCCGGAAACACACCGCTGCTCGGTCTGACGCCGAGCGGTCGGAACGTCGAAGTCGGCGGCGTGGTCGCCTCGGCCGAAGCGGCCGTCCTGGCACCTCTCCTCCTGCTCGGATACACCGTCGTCGTTGCCGATACGCAGGGCCCCACAGCGAATTTCGCAGCGGGACCCGAGTACGGGCAGATGACTCTCGACTCGTTGAGGGCGTCCCAACACGTAGCGGAAACGGGCATCGGCGACAAAGCAGAGATCGGGCTGATCGGGTACTCGGGTGGCGCGATCGCGACCAACTGGGCGGCGATCCTCGCCCCCAGCTACGCACCCGACATCAACGACAACTTGATCGGTGCCGCCCAGGGCGGATTGCTGGTCGATCCGGCCAAGAATCTGCGCTACATCGAAGGAAGTATCGGATGGGCCGGCGTGGCAGGAATGGCCATCATCGGCCTCGGCCGTGCCTACGACATCGACTTCACCCCGTACTACAACGACCGCGGACGCGATCTCTTCGCGCACGTGGACGACGCGTCGATCCTGAACGTACTGTTCCAATATCCGGGCCTGAAGTGGGCGGACGTGGTCATGCCCGAGTACTCCGACCCCAACTCGGTTCCCGAGTTCGTCGATGTGGTCAACAAGATCAACATGGCCCAGGCTCCGACTCCCACGATCCCGATGTTCGTGGCGCAGGCCTCGAACGGCATTCTCGAGGGCACTCTGCCCGGGCCGATGGGGACCGGACCCGGTGACGGTGTCATGGTGGCCGGTGACGTCCGCAGTCTGATGAACAAGTACTGCGACGCAGGTCTGTCCATTCAGTACGACGAGTACAACACCATCAGCCACACCGTCGGCGCGGCTCTGTGGCTTCCAGGCGCGTTGGCATGGTTGACGGATCGATTCGCAGATCGGCCCGCTCCGAGCAACTGCGGCCGAATCGCTCCGGGTAACTCACTTGCACCGCAGGAGCATTCGCCTCGCTGACGCATCGACGCGATAGCGCGCAATGCCCATCCCGTCGTAGCGGGATGGGCATTGCTTTCACGGAAGTCGGAATCCGTGAGTCAGGTCTACCACTGCGCGCCGGGGACCATGGACGCGAGACGACGAAACGGCTTGTGCACGTGCTTATCACGCCGAACCGGCGCGGATGCGATCTCGACCTGTTCGATCTCTGCTGATGCGGCGCCTCTGGCGGCGGGCGAGTCACCCATGGCCTGATGCATGGCACTCGCAATTCGTAGCTTCAAGCGCGGTGTGAACGTATGCCCCCATTCGCCGATCGTGCCGAGAGGAACGTCGATTCTCCGGGGTCGCTTGACCAAAGCCCGCACCACCATGGCGGCCGCCGTCTCGGGACTCGTGATCGGTCCGGCGTGATAGCCGTCGGACGGGGAGATCATCGGCGTATCGACCAGCGGAAGGTGGATGGTCGTGAACGTGATCCCTTCGTGCAACAGCTCGGTCGCTGCCACCTCGCTGAATCCGTCGAGTGCCGACTTGCTCGCCACGTAGGCGGCAAACCTTGGCGCGTGATTCTGCACCGCAGCACTGGAGATGTTGACCACGTGGCCGAATCTGCGTGCCTGCATCTGCGGAAGCAGACCCATGGTCATTCTGACGGCACCGAAGTAGTTCACGGCCATGGTTCGCTCGAAGTCGTGGAACCGATCCGTCGACCGAGCAAGAGAGCGACGAATGGATCGGCCGGCATTGTTGACAAGCATGTCGACGTGACCGTGGTCGGCGAGAATACGAATGATGTTGGCGTCCACGGCCTCTGCGTCCGTCACGTCGCACACGTAACCGAACGCCCGCCCACCGTTGCTGCGGATCTCGTTCACCGTTGCCATCAACTGTTCTTCGTTTCTGGCCAGCAGTATGACGAGGGCACCGTCTTCGGCCACCCTGATCGCAGTCGCGCGGCCGATACCCGACGACGCCCCGGTGATGACGACATGTCGGCCCACCAACGGACCCCGGGTGGACGGACGCCGGGCGCGAGTGGGATCGAGGTGGTTGTACCAATATGTCCACAGACCGGTGGCATAGTCGGCGAGCGGCGGATACGTGATGTCACTCCCCCTCAGCGCCAACGACGTGATCGCGGAGGAGAATTCGGTGGGGATGGCGAAATGTTCGAGGACAACACTCGGTATGTCCAGACGTCTCAGTGCCGCCGCCCGCAGCAGCCGTAGTTGCCGTTGACGAGGCTTTCGCAACGCGATACGCCCCACAGACCCGGGCAGCGACGCGACCGGGTGCGGCGCTCCGGCGGCATCAGCCAATGCCTTGTACACCTCACGGACGGGCTGAGGTGTGGGGTTGACGAGATGGAACACCCGCTCCGTCCCGGTGTCGGTCAGCATCAGATGCACCAGTGCCCGGGTGACCACATCGACCGGAACCAGATTGGTCGCACCGATAGCGGGCACAGCCACCGGAAGACCGGCAGGGAGCGCGGAGAGCAACTTCAACGCGCCGAACAAGTAGTACGGACCATCGATCTTGTCCATCTCGCCGGTTCTCGAATCTCCGATCACCGCTGCCGGGCGATAGACCTTCCACTCGAGTCCGTCCATGCCTCGCACGAGCTTCTCCGCCTCGAACTTGGTGCGGTGGTAGGCAGTCGGAAAGCCCTGACCCAGATCGAAGTCGTGTTCGGTGAATCGTCCCCGAAAATCGCCCGCGACTGCGATGGACGACACGTGGTGCATGACGGCACCGGTGCGCACGGCCAGGAGCGCTACCTCGCGTGTTCCCTCCACGTTCGTCACGGCCTGATCGTCACCCGCGGTCAGGTCGTAGACCGCACCGAGATGCACGACGTGATCGAGACGGTCCGGCAACACCCCGTCGTCGATACCGAGACCCGGTTCGGTGAGATCCCCGATGATCGGCAGCACCCGGTGATGGGACGCAACGCGATCCAGCGATCCCGCTCGCACCAGCACGTGGACCGAGGCCGATGGATCCCGATCGAGTATCTCCTGGACCACTCGCCTGCCGAGGAATCCGGTTCCGCCGGTGACGAAGAAATTGACGCTCACAGTGCACTCCTGATCAAATGTTCGGTTGAGTCGATGTCTCTGGAATACGCACCGGCTCTGAGGAAGCGGCCGGTCTTACCGCCGTTCTTGCCCGCGGTGAATCGCCCGCCGCGGAACACGACTTCTCCGGCAACGACGGTTGCGTCGACCGCTTCGTCGTTGCGGTTGACCATGCGAGAGATTCCGCCGAATTGTTCGATCGGTGCCTCGTACACGCCGTCGACACTCGCGTTCAGTCCCGATGGGTCGACTATCACCAGATCGGCACGGTCACCGAGCCGTAGATGACCGGCATCGATTCCGAACCACTGGGCCAGTTCACCGGTCAGTCGGTGCACGGCGTGCTCGACCTTCATGAAGCCGGTGTCGTGCACTCGCTTCAGCAATCGGATCGGGTAGTTGTAGAACGCCATGTTGCGCAGATGTGCCCCGGCATCGCCGAAACCCATGTGCACTCCGGGACTTCGGGCCAGCCTGTCCGCATACTTGGGCCGGTCGTTCGCTATCGTCGTCCGCCAACGCAGCGACTTTCCGTACAGCACAACCAGATCGAGGTAGGCATCGACGGGGTGGATTCCCCGCTCATCGGCTAGTCGGCCGAATGTCTTGCCGACCATGGATGCATCGGGGCTCGCCACGATCACCGCGTCGTAGAAGTTTCGGTGCCAGATACGAGGGCTGAGTTTGTCGTCGTAGTTCTTGCGGAACCATCGGCGGTAATTCTCGTTGCGCAGCAGTTCGTTTCGTTCCACTTCGTCCTGCAGATGCAATGCCGCGGCGCCGGCACCGAACTCCTCGAACACGACGAGGTCGATACCGTCGGCGTACACCGTGAACGGAACCGGTAGGTGCTGCCAGCGGAAGTCGGTCTTGGCGAACTTGTTCAGCAGCGGAGCCACGGCAAGCATGAGGTAGACGATCGGTGGATACGCCTTGGAATCCGCTGCCGAGAGCAACGACGTCTTCAGCTTGGGGCGGCCGCTCAAACCGGAGCTCTCGGCGAAGAACGCGGCGATGTTGGGATGAAAGTTGATGGTCGGTGCGCTCTGCAGGATTCGTCCGCGATCACGCAGAATCCGGTTGAGGAAACGCAGTTCGCGCCACCGCGAGTACGTCGAGGGCAGTGACCTGGACCGGAATTCCTTGCCGTCGATCTTGTCGAGCTTGTTGGTCATCGACGACAGGCCCAGGAACCCGGCATCGAGGCTCTCGGTGAGCATCTCACCCATTGCATCGAGCTCGGATTCGCTGGGGCGGTAGCCGGTCGAGGTGGCCTTGGACATTCCCAGGACCGTGGTACGGATGTCGGAATGACCGATGAACGCCGCGACGTTGGGACCGAGCGGCAGCGATTCGAGTACCGACACGTAGGTGGAGGGACTCGTCCAGCTTCGGTGATCGTCGAGAATGTCGAGCATCGACTGACGAGGTATCGCCTCGACTCGACTGAACAGATCCGCACAATCTTCCGGGGTGGAAAACACGGTCGAGAGCGAGCAGTTGCCGATGACAACGGTCGTCACCCCGTGCCGAACCGACTCGGGCAGCAGTGGATCGACGAGTACCTCTGCGTCGTAATGCGTGTGTATGTCGACGAATCCGGGCATCACCCACTTTCCCCGGGCATCGAGAACGTCGGTGTCACGACCCACGGGAAGCGGGTCGGCGGAGATTTCGGCAACGAGTCCGTCGCGAATGCCCAGGTTGCGCATCCGCCCTTCGGCACCGGTGCCGTCGAACCACAGCCCGTTCTCTACGACGAGATCGAAGTCGTGCATCGTTGGTGCTCCTTCTGGTTCGGAATGTCGTCCTGACAAGGGTCAGAGGTCGAGCACGAGCCGTTCGCCCTGCGAGCGTGATACGCAGATCAGCATGTGGTCCGCTCGCTCGGCATCGGTCAGAGCGCCGTCGCGATGATCCGGTGTACCGCTCAGCACTCCGACGATGCAGGTGCGACAGAATCCCTGCCTGCAGGAGTACGTGGTGTCGGGTTGCGCCGCAACGATCGCGTCGAGTGCAGAGACGTCGGCGGGCACGTCGACCACTCGACCGGATCGGGCGAGCTCGACCGTGAACGCTCGACCGTCGACGATCGTCGGTGCCGAGAATCTCTCGAAATGGAACTCGCAGTCGGCCAGGGCGTCGGCACCGGTCCGCAACGTACCGATCATCGGCGCGGGTCCGCAGGCATAGATGGCTGCGAACGGGCGGATGCCGGTGAGAAGTTCGGCGGAGGTCGGTAGGCCGTCGACATCATCGGTGCGGACAGTCACCTTGTCACCGAATGCGAGCACCTCCGGCACGAACGGCAACGAATCGGTGCTGCGACCGGTGTAGACCATCGACCAGCTGATGCCGAGGCTGTCTGCGAGGCGCAGCATCGGCAGGATGGGGGTTATCCCGATACCGCCGGCAACGAAATGCAGATGCCGGGCCGGCGATCCGTAGCCCGGCACGGCAAAAGCGAACGCGTTGCGCGGTTCCGAAATCACGATCTCGGTCCCCACGTCCAGAACGTCGTGCACTTCCACCGACCCGCCCCCGCCATCGGGGATTCGCCGCACAGCGATCCGGTATCGGTCCGCGTCGGCCGGATCTCCACACAGCGAGTACTGACGGCGGAGCCCCGATGGGAGCGTGAGATCGATGTGTGCGCCGGGTCGCCACGGCGGGAGAGCGCCTCCTGACGGTCGGGTGAAGGTCAGGGCGACGACGTTGTCGTCGCGGGCCTCGACGCTACGGGCGCTGACGACGACTGTGAGGGATCTGTCCACCGGTTGCCCGGCGGGCATAGTCCTGCGGAGCCGACCGACCGCGGCCATGTGCGCGTTCATCAGCGTGGAGATGACACCGAGAAACAGATCCCGGCGGCGGCGTCCGTACAGATCCGGCGGGACGGCCGTGGGCACCGGACGTGCGCTTGTCATCGCGCAGCCGCTCGCGCGGCCGGAGACCAGGCCAGGTAGGCCACCGCCTGCGCGGTGTTGCCCTCGTGTTCCGGCGAGTAGGAAGGTTTGAGATATCGCGCGACGCCCCAGGTCAGATGCGCAAGCGATGGCAATGCGTCACGCCTCATCGCGCCCATCCAGGCGACGAAGATGCGCAGGTATCCCCTGTTCTTCAACGACGGGTCCTGTCGAACGATGTACTTCGTGCCGCGGAGCATGAGTACCAAGAACCCGACGAACGCAATGATCATGGCGATGTTGCGTCGGAAATAGCCGACGCCGAAGTATTGGGCGACATCGTGTGCGACATTCCGGTGCTCGACCTCCTCGGCGCCGTGCCATCGATAGAGATCGATCATGGTGGGGTCGCCGCCCAGTGTGTCCCACTGCGAATTCAGTGCGTAGTCACCCAGAAATGCCGTCATGTGCTCGATGGCACCGATCAACGCAATACGTTCGACGAGTTGCTGACGTTCACCCCTCGGTGAGCGGCCGGGGCGTGGACCGAGGACACGTCGCATCAGGAACTCTGCCTGCGCAGCGAACGGCCGAGGATCTATGCCATGGGTGTCCAGAAAGTCGTAGAGCACCACATTGTGGGTCTCGGCGTGCATCGTCTCCTGTCCGATGAAGCCACGGACGTCTTCGCGCAGCCTGTCGTCCTCGATCAACGGGAGGGCTTCGGCGTACGTGGCGCAGAACCAGCGCTCACCTTCCGGGAGCAACAAGTTCAGGGCGCTGATCGTGTGCGAGGCCACGGGCTCGTCGGGAAGCCAGTGCAGAGGTGTGTCCGTCCAATCGAACTCGACGTTGCGCGCGGTGAGCGAGACGACACCTGGATCGAGGGGGTCCACGGCTAATCCTTTGCTGTGTGCTTGTCGATGAAAGCTGTTGTGGCCGAGGCCACCAGCTCGGGGTTCTTGAAGGGAAGCCAGTGCCCGGACTTCACTCGACGGATGTCGACCTCGGCGGCCCACTGGTCGATGTCCGAGAACGAGGCCGGGCGAACGGCCGGGTCGCGAGTGGGTATCAGCAACTGGGTCGGCACCGAGGTGAAACGGTTGCTCGGAAACAGAACGGTGCGGAAGATGTTGGCCCGGTATATCCGTAGACCCGAGACCATGTCGTCGGTGAAACTCTCTGCCAGGTGGATGTCTCGACGGTCGACCCGTTCGACGATGCGCAGGAACAACGACCACAGATACCGCGTCCCGAAGACCCTGAAGAAGGTCCTCGACAGAATCCCCGACATGAAGAAGAGCGTGTACATGCCCGAGATGACTTGAGTGAACCACTGCCACAGCGCTATCGGGGTTCGCGCGGCGAGCCGTGACTGCATCCACCGACCCATGTGATGGAGACTCGGTCCCGAGATCGACGTGAACGATGCGATGGCCCGATGGGCTCCTGGCCTGCATACGGCGTCCCACACCTGCACCGATCCCCAATCGTGCGCGAGAACATGAACGGGTCGATCGGCCCGAACGCTGTCGACGACAGCGAGGAAGTCGTCCGCCAACTGCTCGATCCGCATCTCGGCGACAGTTCCTTGCGAGGTGGACCGTCCATGACCGCGGGTATCGTAGGTGACCACCCTGAACGAATCCACCAGACCCGGCACGACGCCGTCCCACAGGTGGTGGGTGTCCGGCCACCCGTGCACGAGAATCACCGTCGGACCGTGCAGGTTTCCCTGCTCGAATACCGACAGCTGCGCACCGGTTACCTCCACCGTTCTGTGTTGTGGCTGAAACGACCGGTCGTAGGAGACTGGCATCGGCAGGACGCTCCTCAGTGAAATGGACCGTCGGTACGCTTTTCGTTACCGGCGGTTACGGCTACACCATGGCGCAGTCCGACGCGGTATGTCAACCCCTGTCGGACAACACCGAGCTCGCGAGAGCGTCCTAGACTGACCGCCGTGCCCGACTCTCGAAGATCTCCGAACTCCCGGCAGACCCGCGCCCGCGAGGAATTCGTCGATGCTGCGATCCGAGTCATCGATGCCGATGGTCCGAATCCGAGCATGAACGCCATTGCTCGTGAGGCCGGATCGACGAAACCGCGCTTGTACCGACAGTTTTCGGACAAGTCCGACCTGCTCTCCGCGCTCGGCGAACGCATGGCCGACGAGGTGTATCAACTCGCCGTCGCGGACTTCAACTTCCTTCTGGACGCTCCGTCGTCGGCATTGCGCCACGCGCTGCGTGGCTACTCGAACGTCGTGGATCGACACCCCAATGTGTTCCGCGTTCTGGCCCAATCGCGTTCGTGGACGGAGGACAGTTCCTCGGGTGCGTTCGATATCGGAAGGGACGTTGCGCGCCGATTCGCCGGAGTGGCAACCTCCGTGCTGCAGTCGATAGGCCTCGAGAACGACGGGGTCGAGTTCACCAGTCGAGCTGCGGTGGGCGCGATCGTCGCGACGACGGATCTGTGGCTCGAAGAGGAATCCGAGACCATGGATATCGATCGGTTCGTGGACCAGCTGACCGATCTGATCGGCGGACTCCTGAGAGCCTTCCTGGAGCGAACCGGAGTCGAGATCGACCCGGAAGAACCTGTGTTCGTGATCCTGGCGAAGCTCAAGCAATGAGATGCCGCTGAGACACTCGTGGTCTTCATTGAGGCCACCTGTCCACCAGCGCTGCGGTGCGACGATGCAGATCGTTGAAACGGCAGACCAGATATGCCAGCCACGCCAACTCTGTCGGAGGATCGGGAATCAGAGTCGAAGGCAGGCGAGCGAATGCGTCGCCGGACAGCGAGCGAGCATTCGCAGGGTAAGCCGTCACGTCACTGGACACGACCGGAGGTGCCGACCGAACGTCGTAGACTATCGCGAATTCGAGTTCGTGTTGATTCCGATGCGCGAACACCGCAACGAATTCCGGATGCCCCCACCTCGCGATATCCCACGTTATCGCCCCGACATCGATTGCAGCTCGAAAGAGCCAGTGCTGCATGTGAGTTCGCGCTTCGTCGTCGACGGTGAAGCGATCCACATCGTAGAAGCCGTCGAGGCGACGAACGCGATCCCTGTTCAACGTCAGCAAGTCCGGCACCGCGCGGTGCCCAGGTTTCACATCACCGAACGGTAGGCGGTCACCACCGCAGCACCGCCCAGCCCGATGTTGTGCTGCAGAGCAATTCGCGCACCGGGCACCTGACGGTCCCCGGCTGTCCCACGCAGCTGCCACGTCAATTCGCTGGCCTGGGCCAGACCGGTGGCACCGAGGGGATGACCTTTAGAGATCAGTCCACCGGAGGGATTGACCACCCAGGTGCCGCCGTAGGTGGTCAGATCCTGATCGATCAACGTCCCGCCCATGCCCTCGTCGCACAGCTCCAGAGCCTCGTAGGTCAACAGCTCGTTGACCGAGAAGCAGTCGTGCAATTCGATGACATCGATGTCGGTGGGGCCGATGTTCGCTTGCTCGTACACTTTTCGAGCTGCGTGACGGGTCATGTCCGCGCCGACGATGCTGATGGCACTGTGGTCGTCGAACGTGGACGGCAGATCGGTGACCATTGCTTGCCCCACGATTTCGACCGCCCGATCCCACAGACCACGCCGCTCCACGAATGCCTCACTGGCGAGTATCACCGCACCGGATCCATCGGAGGTGGGCGAACACTGCAAGCGTGTCAATCCCGCAGGCTCGTAGATCATCTTCGATGCCGTGACGTCGTCCAGCGAGTACTCGTCGTCGAATTGCGCGTACGGATTGTTCACCGAATGGCGATGGTTCTTCACCGCGATCCGCGCGAACTGGTCGGTGGTGGTGCCGTACTTGTCCATGTGTTCGCGCCCCGCCGCGCCGAACATCCAGGGCGCGGCCGGAAACTGGAAGTCGAACAGCTCTGCCTCGGCCTGGATGTGCAGCCCGAGCGGCATGGCTCGATCCTCGTAGGCCACCGACAGCGAACCGGGCTGCATCTTCTCGAACCCGAGCGCCAGGACGCAGTCGGCGAGGCCGCCCCGGATCGTCTGAGTCGCCAGATACAGGGCCGTCGATCCGGTGGAGCAGTTGTTGTTGACGTTGGTGATCGGAATGCCGGTCATGCCGAGCTCGTAGACGGCGCGTTGACCGGACGTCGAATCTCCGTACACGTACCCCACATGCGCCTGTTCGACGTCTGCGTAGGAGACACCTGCGTCGGCGAGGGCCGCGGTGCCGGCTTCCCGGGCCATGTCCGGATAGTCCCACCCCGGTTTGCTGCCGGGCTTCTCGAACTTGGTCATCCCGACGCCGATGGCGAACACTCTGTTGCCGCTCACGGTTCTGGGCGCTCCCCTCGACATGGAATCGACCATTGTGGCGGTCGGCGCATCCGTGCGGACACCCGTCGACTGTGGCGTAGAACCGATCTTTTCGACAGGTGCACTTCACCGACATTTCGACCGCCTGGATGGACACAATGCACAACGCCGAGTGCGCCCGGTCGATAGTGACCCATCACACTCCCGTCGGACGTATGTTTCGGAGCAGCCGGTTCGACTCATACTTATCGGCGTCCTCCGCGACGCCCCCCAGCTCCGGATGTCCGGAGACGACCTACACGAAAGAGGTACGCACCGATATGGCCGACTTCATCGACAAGGCTCAGCACAAGGCAGAAGAACTGGCCGGGACTGCGAAGGAGAAGGCAGGCGAGGCAACCGGTGACGACAGCCTCCGCGCCGAAGGTGCCACCGACCAGGCCAAGGCCAACACCCACCAGGCCGCCGACAAGGCTTCCGACGTAGCAGAGAATGTTGCCGATTCCGCTGCCGGTGCGGCCAAGGAGGCCAAGCATGCCGCCTCCGACGTCGCCGACAAGGCGGCCGACGTTGCCGAGGACGTCAAGGACACCGTCAAGGACAAGGTCGCCAACGTCGATGCCGACGACGTGAAGGAGAAGGCCTCCCAGGTCGCCGACAAGGCAGCCGACAAGGCCTCCGCCGTCGCCGACGACGTGAAGAACACGGTTCGCAACATCGACAGCGACGACGTCGCCCAGGCCGCGAAGGTCGGCACCCCCGTCATCGCCGCCATCGCAGCCGTTGCCGGCGCTGTTGCGTTCGTGCTGATCCGTCGACGCAACCGTCGCAACAGCGCTGCGCACCTGTTCGTGCCGTCGAAGCGCACCACCCGCAAGCTCGCCAAGAAGGCTCGCAAGCACAGCTTCTGAAGGTAATTGCACAGAAAAGCCCCGCCTCCATCGAGGCGGGGCTTTCTCGTCTCTACAGCGGCTTCAGTGCCCGGCTGGGCACCCAGTGCGTGACGGTTTCGCTTCGGTCACGCGACATCAACTCGTACGTGACGCGCCCGAGCCAATCCCCGTCCACGGTGATGGACCATTCGACCAGATCTCCCGGCACCACGCGTCGCACATCGAATCCCTCGGGGTTGAACTTCGAGGCGTGGTGCGGCGGTAGCGGGTAGAGGATGTTGAGGTCGATCCAGACCTTCAGCGGCGGCCGGAGCAGCTTGAAGGGGCGCACGGCAGACGCCGGTCGAGGTTGCGCGCGCCGTGCCATCGTTCGATCATACGTTCGATTCACGCACCGAACCACCGGCCCTGACAACGAAGAACGGCCACCTGCACGCGAGGTGCAAGTGGCCGTTGTTCGGTGTCGTGTGGATCAGATGCCGAGCGATCCTGCCAGGAACGGCCAGGAGTTGTGCAGGTCGTCCTGCCAGTAGCCCCACGAGTGGTTTCCGATCGGGCGGAAGTCCACGGTGGCCGGAATACCGAGCTGGTCGAGGCGCTTTGCCAGGTTCGAGGTGCAGAAGTTGGTGGCAACTTCGATGCCGCCGCCGACGATGACCTGGTTGGCGAGCGTCGCCGGGTCGTTCTTCAGACGCGGGTTGGCGTAGGTGTCGTTCGGGGCACCGGGCAGGCCGCTGCCGGTGCTCATGTAGATCTGCGTTCCGCGAAGCTTCTCGGCGTTGAGCAGCGGATCGTTCTCGCGCCACACGGGGCCGTCGAGCGGTCCCCACATGTTCTCGACGTTGCCGCCGCCGTAGGTCTCGACGACGAGCTTGACGAACTGCTGACCGATGGGGTCGGAGGTCTGAGCGCAGCCGCTGTACGCAGCGACGCCGGTGAACTTGCCCGGGTACTTGATCGCGATGTTGAGAACCGAGGTGCCCGTCATGGACAGCGCTGCGAGCGACTGGCGACCGTTGGTGTCGAACTGGGCGTCGATCAGCGGGGGCAGTTCCTCACCGAGGAAGGTGCTCCACTTGTTGCTGCCGAGCTTCGGATCGTCCTGCAGCCAGTCGGTGTAGTAGGACCACTTGCCCTTCTGCGGAGTCACGATGAAGGCGTTCTTGTCCGAGAGGAAGGCCTCGGCGTCGGTCTGCGACTGCCACGATGCGGCATCCTCGCCGCCGCCTGCACCGTTGAGCAGGTACAGCACGGGACGCGACACGCTCTCGTCGGCGGGGCGCTGCACCGTGACGGGGATGGTGCGGTTCATCGAAGCCGAGTACACCTGGAGCTGAACCTGGCGGTTGTCGAGGGTGTTCACCGACTCGATCCGCGATCCGTTGCTCGACTGCGTCGTGGCCGCAGGCAGTTCGTCTGCGGACGCGACGGGCGTCATCAGCGCGGTCGGAAGAATCGCCACTGCGAGGGCGACGGCCGTAGCCGAACCGATTCGCCGGAAGCCGTGTCGTCGAGATCGTGGCACGCTGTTTCACCTTTTCGTCGAGTTACACCGGTCGAGTTTCTACATCGGCCGAAGATGAGGTGACGTTACCTCGAGCAAACGTCCCGAGCGTTATGGACCGGACGAATCCGAGACGCGATCGTGATGCTCTCGGTCGTGGTGGCGAATTGTTCCCCCGAGACGAGTGTCTGTGGTCTATTGGGCGCCCGCCCCGCGAAGGAGTCGATCGAGATGTTTCGTCGCACCGCCGTCATTGCTTGCGTCATTGCAGGTGCCGCCGCCCTCGGCATGGGAACGGCCGCCGCCGACGAGTGGCCTACTCCGCCGCCGTATCCGAGTCCGTCTGCTCCACAGGACGTCACCGGACTGTTCCTCACTCCTCAGGACCCGGACTACTGGAACCCCTTCGTCAGCGAAAATCGACTCACCTCGCCCTACGGCAACAGCACCCGCATCGTGTGCACCGGATTTCACGGCGTGCTCGGCTCCTGCTGGCAGGCCGATTCGAATGGCAACCCGCACAAGCTGATTCTGCTGAACATGAACTATCCGGGTTCGACGGGCCAGCTGCTGCCCGGCGGCGGTCCCGGGCACTTCGTCTACCCCGGTTTCATCCCCGGCATCGGCTGACCCCGTCGACACCGGCAGCAACTGACCTGAGCGTCCGCTATTCGCCCCCGAAAGCGGGATTCGGGCTGTTGCGCTTTCGAGGTGGCTTCCCTCGAGCTGTGATGGACGGCGGATATCGATACGGCCGCGGGCGGGCTACCGACCTCAGGTGAGTGCCGGG
>NZ_NOYU01000021.1:0-25727 GCF_002258915.1 Rhodococcus sp. 05-340-2 | reverse complement strand
CGAAGGGGCATGTACGTATGCATGCCAGGGGGACTCGGCACGTGGGTAACGGCTCGACCACGAACTTCGCGTGGCAGCCACCTCAACACCGGTGACCCTTTGTGGACAACGCCGCGGTTCCGCAGAGCTGAACGGCTGGGCCCGGCCGTGCCCGGTGCTCGACCTCGTCGACTGTTGTCTCGGAGTTCACCGTTTCGTTGACAGCATCGAGAGCGCGAACCTACACTCAAGTAAATGGCCGTTTATTTACTGTCGCGGTCCGTGGAAGGGATAGGCCTCAGTGACCTCCTCGACGATCTACAGCCCAGCATCAGCCGGTCCACGCGCAGGATCGAGCACACGAGCCGACGGTGACGACGGCCTCGACAGCTCTGCGGGAAAGGTGCTCGCCCTGCTCGGTGCGTTCGGCAGACCGAAAGCCGTCATGGGCGTCACCGAGCTCGCGCAGATTGTCGGACTCCCGAAGTCCACTGCCCATCGATTGCTGTCCGTCATGGTTGCGAGCGGATTCGTCAATCGCACGGGCAGCCGTTACGCACTCACCGATCGCATGTTCGAGGTCGGAAACAGCGTCGGCTCCAATACAATTCGCGCGACGGGTCTGCGGCGGCGTGCAATGCCTTACATGACCGAGTTGCACGCGTCCTCACTCGACACCGTGCACCTGGCTACGCTCACCGGAACCGACGTGTTGTACCTCGAGAAGTTGTTCGGGCATTTCGACGTGCGGGGTCCCACGGCGGTAGGTGGGCGACGGCCTGCGTATGCCACGGCCCTGGGCAAGGTCATGTTGGCCTTCAGCGACGATACTGTGCGTGAGTCCAACCTGCGTGCCCCGATGCGGAGGTTCACGCCGCATACGACGCCGAGTGCTGTTGCCCTGGAGCAGGAGCTCTTCCGGATTCATGGAGACGGGTTTGCTTTCGACAGAGGGGAATTGGTTCCGGAGATGCACTGTATCGCCGTGCCGATCTTGGATCCTCGGACAAGCATTGCCGTTGCTGCACTGTCTATCTGTTCGTTCCGGCATCGCAAGCTCGAGCGTCACGCACCCGCTCTTCGCAAGGCGGCCAAAGAGATCGGTCAGCACATCGCTTTGTGACCGGACCTCGTGCCGAGGTGGTGCATTTCGTCCATCGACGAGTGTCGGATTTCTGACCCTCGCCACCGTGCCGACCGTACTCGCAAGCTGAATCGAGATGATGTTCCGTGCGCCGGAACAGGTCCCGTGCGACAACTCCCGCTAGGTTGTACCTTCAAATTCATCGACGAACGCGGATCGTGAGTCGGTGGTGAAAAGTTCGGTGTTCACGACCGTCTTCGTTCGACTCTCGATCGCGTAATTCGACAAGAGAGCTGGTTGTACCGAAAAGCGATATATGCATCCCGGTGTTCGTCTGTGACGCGCGAAACTGCGGTGTTCGATGGCCCAGGATGTCGAACTTTTCGCAATAACTGATGGACCGTGCTTCTCGCTGATCGTGTCAGAGATTCCGTGCATCCGGGAAATCCCTCGTAAAAGGAGACTGCAGTGCCCGAATTGATAGGTGTGGACAGGCTCTACTCGGTCGGTGTAGTCGTACGCGACTTGCACGCCGCCACGATGAAGTATGCAGAGATATTCGGCATAGACCACTGGGAAATTCGCGACTTCGGGCCTGATCGACTCACCGAAGCCAGCTCACATGGTAGGCCGACCCAACCCTCGTTCCGCACTGCCACGGGGACCACGGTGCCGCCGGACGCAGCCTCCGCGATATCGCTCGGTAACCCCACCATTCCCGTCACGTTCGAGCTGGTTCAGCCCTCGAGCGGCGAAAGCCCGTTTCAAGAGTTCAACTTCGCACGTGGTCAGGGGATCAGCCACTTGACGCTGGCGATGCGGAGTCCCGAAGAGTTCGCATCGTTGCGTGACGATCTGAAGAGCAACGGACTGGACATCGCAGCGTCGATGACGGTCGACGGAACGATGCAACGCCACTTCCTGGACACTCGGAAAGCGCTTGGTGGCTTCTTGATCGAGGTCCAGGTCCCGTTGGGCTCGGATGGACAGACGTCGGTCGAGGTGAGCGAGGTATGGAACCACGCGGGGGCGTACACCCGACCGGACGGTGTGGGTCCGGTCGGTGTTCAAGGGGTCAACCACTTCGGAGTTGTGGTCGACGATGTGATGGCAAGTCTGGCCCGCTACAACGAACTACTCGGAGTGTCCAGATGGGATGTCCGGAACTGGCGGACCGAGCCAGGACTGTTGGAATATCCCTACTACCGCGGTGCCCCCGTGGATCACGAGTATTTCGTCGGTATCTCGTTGTTCCGAGATTTCGGTTTCGAGATCATTCAACCCACTCTGGGGCCCAGTCATTACAACCGGGAATTTCATGATCGGTGGGGCGAAGGTATTCACCATATGCTGCTGAATGTCACTGCCAGTCTCGATGACTGGAATTCGACACGGGACTGGCTCGAGTCGATCGATGTCCCGCTGGTCATGGGAGCAGACATATTCGACGGTGCTGTGTCGTTCTGCTATCACGACACGTCCGCTGCTCTGGGTGGTTACATTCTCGAGGCGACCCTGTTGAAGGGGCAGTCTGATCCGTCGGCCATGGAACCTGAATATGTTATCGACTTTGCAGCGCTGACCTCGAATATCTGACGACTTTGCTCGGACTTCAGACCCATATTTGCATTCAAGAAAGGACGTTGTCGTGACCATCGACGTATCGCAGTATCTGGACCCGGACGAAGGTTCGGTGAAGGGGGAGATCTTCCACAGCCAAGAGGTGTACGAGGCGGAGTTGAAGAACGTCTTCGCTCGATCGTGGCTGTTTCTGGCACACGATCGTATGATTCCCAACCCTGGCGATTTCATGCAGAACTACATGGGGGAGGACCCAGTGGTCATTGTCCGTCAGCGTGACGGATCGGTGAAGGCATTTCTGAATCAGTGCAGGCACCGCGGTATGCGAATCTGTCGTGCCGACCGCGGAAATGCCAAGGCCTTCATGTGTTCGTTCCACGGATGGGCATACGACCTCTGTGGGAAGTTGATTCAAGTTCCGCACGAGGCGGAGTCCTACCCGGATGGCCTGAAGAAGGAGGACTGGGGGCCGATACAGGTTCCCTTGCTGTCCAATTACAAGGGATTCATCTTCGGCAACTGGGATCCCACAGCCCCCACGCTCGAGGAGTATCTCGGCGATATGGCGTGGTACCTGGACGGATACATCGACAGGTGGGAGGGCGGCGTCGAGTCGATCGCTCTCCACAAGTGGGTAATTCCGAGCAACTGGAAGTTCAACGCCGAGCAGCCCGCCAGCGACATGAGCCACGCCGAGTTCACGCACGCCTCGGCCTTCCAGGTCCTGGGCGCAATCCCTGACGCCGGCCCGGTGCGGGGAGCGCAGTACAGCGACCCCTACGGCCATGGTTGCGGGTGGTTCGAACCGGACTTTCCCACCGTGGTGAGGGGTGTAGTGGACTGGGAGCGGCCGCAACGAGACAAGATCGTCGAGCGAATAGGTGAGAATCGTTTCGACGCTGTTCGCGGGCACGCCAACATCTTTCCCAATTTCAGCTTCCTCGGTAACGGCACAATGCGGGTCGGCCATCCTCGCGGGCCGAACGAGATGGAGATCTGGGCATGGACGTTTGTGCCTGTCGAAGCGCCCGACGAGCTCAAGGAAGAGATCCGTACGCACGTATTGCGCACGTTCAGTCCCGGCGGCTTGTTCGAACAGGACGACGCCGAGAACTGGCTGGAGGAACAGCGCATTCTTCGCGGCTACGTCGCGAGACAGAACCCGCTGGCTTACCGCTCGCAGCTCGGCCGAACTCGTCATGACGCGGATGGTTATCCCGGCACCACCGTTCCGCATTGCTTCGCCGAGGAGGGTGCCCGCGGGATGTATCGGCACTGGGGCGATCTGATGACCGGAAAGTCCTGGTCCGAGATCAAGGAAATGAAGGCCGATCGTGCCGCTGCGAACACCACCAGAATCGGATGAGGTGAAAAGATGTCCATTTCTTCGACTCGACCACGATCAGCGCGTCGCCTGACGACCGAAGTGCACCGTGAACTCGAGGAGTTCCTGTACGAGGAAGCAGAGACTCTCGACAATTGGGAATTTCGCGAATGGCTCTCACTCATGGCGAAGGATGTTCACTATTGGGCACCGGTCCGTGAGAACCGGACATACCGTGAGCGCCTGAAGGAGCAGGCCGAGAAGGGTGGCTCCGCTTACTTCGACGAGAACTGGGAGCACCTGTCTCAGCGTGTGGATCGCCTGTACACACACATGGCGTGGGCTGAAGAACCCCCTTCTCGTACACGACACCTGATCACCAACATTCGTGCGCGTTCCACGGACACGGTCGACGAGTTCACCGTGTCGTCGTCTTTCTACGTGCACAGGACTCGCACCGAGCGTGATCACGACTGGATTGTAGGCAAACGACTGGATGTCATCAGACGCGTCGACACCGATCTTGGATTCGAAATTGCGGAGCGAACGGTGATTTTCGATGTGGCAACGCTGTTGAACAAAAACCTGAGCCTGTTCTATTGATTCGCGCGACTGTTGCACGGCAGTCGACAACTCGAAAGGCAACTCCATGGCTGCATTACGTGTCATCCACCAACTCCGAGCAGGCGACAGCCAAGAATCCGATCTGCTCGAGTACACGCATCGGCTCCGCAAGCAGGACGGCTGCACCGAGGCAGAGCACTTCCGCAGTCTGACCGACCCGGAACACGTGGCCGTACTCGAGCTGTGGGATGACGAGTTCGCGTTCGGAAACTCCTGGGCGCAGAGTCTTTCGGAGCAGAACGCGAACGTCATCCTGCGTGCGGCTGCGGCGCAGCCGCAGGGCGAGTCGGGGACAGAGTTCTACCGTCATCAGGGCTTCTTGCCGGGCGAAAGGTCATGGACACCGATCGGTCGCGACGTCGCGGAGCAGAAGATCGTATGGCCGGCAGCAGGTTCGGTTCGGATCGTGATCCAACAGAGCCAACACGATCTCGATGCTGCTGTCGACGCTCTGATATCCAACCGCGCCGAGACCCTGCGGGAACCGGGCTGTGTGACATTCGATTTCTTCCGCGGTACCGAATTCCCTGACGATATGCTGCTGTTGGAAGTGTGGCACGACCAGGCGGTGTACGACGCGCACTGGGCAATGCGTATCAGAACGGGTTCGGTCGGCGGTGGAGGCGAACCGTCCCCGCGTGAGCACGGTACGAACGGTTTCGAATTCTACCGTCAGCAGCGATTCGTCCACCTCTACGACCGTTGGTTCCCAGCGGACGTGTCCAACTGGTCGGAAGCGGTTGTGTGGGCTGACTGACACCCCGTTCCGATTCGCGGCGTCGAAGCGATCTCGCGACATGACAAGCTGAACACCAATTATCCGGAGGTCGACGACGTCGAGTCCTACGGCCGACCAGCATCTTTCGCAACTCTCGGGCTACCCTCGGCGCAGCTGTCGAGTGGACCGTACCTGCACACCAAGGGGACCGTGGTCGAGGGCGGGACTCGTGCCCCGTTGATCGTCAAGTCTCCGGGCGGCGGTGAGACGGGCCGAATGGTGGACACGTTCGCTCATGTCGCCGACCTGTACCCGACGTTCGCCGAGTACGCAGGTGGTCGGGTGGCCGACACCGACGTGCTGATCGGCGACTCGATGAAACCGCTGCTCGATGGGGCCTCGCAGAGTATCGGCGACGACCGCTTCGGGACCGAGTCGTGGGGTCAACGGACGTACCGCGACCGGAACCTGAAGCTGGTCTACACCGCGCCGGGGTACAGCGGAACCAGCGACTGGGCCTTGTACGACCTCGGTGCCGACCCGGGGGAGACCTCGGATCTCGCTGACGAGAATCCTGAAGAGGTGCAACGTCTGTCGGTGATGTGGGACCGATACGCGAAGGAGAACAACGTGATCGGCGTCGATTTCGCCACTGTCAACGGGACCGTCGCCGAGATGGTACCGACTTTCTTCGGTATGAACTGGGCCGAGTAGCGAAGGAGTATCGCGTGAGTGCATGTTGCGCGCCGTCGAATTCGACACCTGCCGGGTCAATGGGTGACGCCCCGATCCTTGGCGCGCAGGCGATCGGCCCCGTGCAGATGTCATTACCCCGGAGGGCATTGTCCACGGTCCAGATTCCTGGCGGCTCGTTCTCGATGGGGGATGCCTTCGGCGAGGGCTATCCGGGTGACGGCGAGACTCCGGTGCATTCGGTGACGCTTCGAAGGTTCGCGATGAGCACCACGACGGTGACCAGCCAGCAGTTCGCCACCTTCGTGAAGGCGACCGGCCATGCTACTGCGGCAGAGGAATTCGGCTGTTCGGCTGTATTTCACCTCGCGTTCGATGGCATCCCTTCGGACGTTCTCGAACGCGTTGCAGGAAGCCCGTGGTGGCTGTCGGTGCGCGGTGCCGATTGGAGGCATCCGGGTGGACGCGGCTCGGACGTCGGCGGCCTGCAGAATCATCCCATCGTCCACGTCGCCTGGGACGACGCGCGTGCGTACTGCGATTGGGAGGGCGTAAGGCTGCCCACCGAGGCCGAGTGGGAATACGCTGCCCGCGGTGGCCTGGAATCCAAGCGCTACGTCTGGGGTGACGAACTGAGGCCGCGCGGACAACGGCGCTGCAACATCTGGCAGGGAACGTTTCCGACTCACAACACAGTGGAAGACGGGTACGTGACCACTGCGGCAGTAAAGGCATTCCGCCCCAATGGCTTCGGCTTGTTCCAGATGGCAGGCAACGTCTGGGAGTGGTGCCACGACCGATTCGCTGCTGACTACTACGAACGCTCGTCCGCCGATGATCCGCAGGGCCCCGAGCTCGGCTCTCGTCGAGTCATGCGCGGTGGTTCTTATCTCTGCCACCATTCGTACTGCAACCGCTATCGAGTATCGGCGAGATCGTCCAATACTCCTGAAGCCTATACGGGCAACACCGGATTCAGGGTCGTGCACGATCTGTAGTCGCACCGCTTCCGGCGCGGTGCTACTACAGATCAGAGCACGGGAACGGAGAGTCCGTGGATGTCGTCGGCGGCCACGAATCGGTCGGGGCGAACCGCGATGACGCGGCTGCCGTATCGCCTCAGCCAGGAGTGAAGTGCGCCGTCGAGGTCGACTAGATCGTTCTCGCCCTGGGTGTGGACAGTGCGCGGACGCACTGCGACGTATCGGGCTCCGAGCGCATCCCAACCGGCTCTTTCGTCCGGGGTGAGGAGCTCTGTGGGATCGAGATCGTCACCGAGAAGGACGAATCGATCGCCCAGTAAATCGTCGAGCCGGGTGATTCGACCAGCGGCATCACCGACGATCGGCTGCGGCACGATTCGGCCGATGATGCTGGCGTCGGCGATCTCTCCGCGCAACCAGCCGGCGACGAGAGTGGGCGGTGCAGTGAGGACCGGCTCGTGGGGAGTGACCAAATTTTCCGGCACGGTATTCATCGCCGCGATCTCCGCCTGCGTCGCTTCCTGTTTGATGACTCGCCCCAACTGCACGGCGCACTCTGTGTACAACGCGGCGTTGGGGCGTCGCTCGACCTCGTAGGTGTCGAGCCACGATTCGGGCAATGCACCTGTGAGCACTCGGCCGAGCTTCCATCCCAGGTTGTGCGCGTCACGCATTCCGGTTTGCATGCCGGAACCAGCCCAGGGTGGCATCAGGTGCGCGGCATCTCCCACCAGAAACACCCTGTCTTTCCGCCATGCATCGGCCATGCGGACATGGTGGCGGTAGAACGCGAACTGGTGGATGTCCACATCGTCCCGGGTGACTCCCAGCGCTTCGAGGAGTGGCCACACCTCTGCGTTCGACGCGAAGTCCGACTCGGATTCGCCCTGTGTGAGGGGGAATTCCCATCGATGGTTGCCGCCCGACAGTGCGATATCGACGACGGGCCGTGTGCGATCAGTCCAAAAAGTCAGCACGTCTCGATCCGGCCACCATCGCCGGACCGTGCAGTCGACCACGATCCACAGTGTCTCTGCGGTATCGCCGTCCAGCTTCGAGCCGATCCACCCACGGGTACGCGACGAGCCGCCGTCGGCACCGATGGCGTACCGGGCTCGGTAGGTGCTCGATTTCCCCGTGGCGGGATCCGTGGTCGTGATCGTCACACCGGATTCGTCCTGATCCACTCCGGTGACGTCAGAACCGTAGTGCACAGTCAGGTTGTTACTGTATTGCTCTGCTGCCGAACGTAACTCGGCTTCCATGGTCGGCTGGTAGATGCTGAAGCTGCGCGCGTTGGCACCGAGCGTGCTGGGCGGCTGCTGTATGCGCAGGACCTCCTGGCCGTCGTAGGTGACCCATCGCAGGACTCGGACCGGGTCGATGACCTTTTCGATCTGCTCGTCGATACCGAGGTTTTGGAAGATGCGCATCGTCCAGTCGTTGACGGTCACCGCGCGGGCACGCGGATAGATGTCGCGTTCTCGCTCGAACGCGAGAACCGATGCCCCGTTTCTGGCGAGCGTGAGGCCGGCAATGACGCCGGACGGGCCGTACCCGATGACGGCGACATCGGCATCGAAAGTGTGATTCATCGTTTTCTCCATGGGCGTACGCGAAAACCGGAGCGCGCGTGGGTACGTACTCCGGTGTTCCGATCCGAGACTTCTATGCCACGGTCGAGGCGGGTCGAGTGTGTTTGCGGACCAGGGCCCGAAGGTCGGTGGCCGGTTCGGCCAGGAGATCGGGATCGATTCGCGCGCCGGCCTCGATCAGAGCACGGGCAGCGCGTACGGCTTTGGGCTCGTTCAGCCCAGCCACCGCCGACAGCCGGCCTGACTGCAGCCTGAACTCGACGAAACTCTCGTGATCGGCATCGCTGCGCATGATCACCTCGTCGTCGAATCGTCCTCTGCCGTACATCTGTAGCGTCTTGCCGTAGTGATCGGACCAGAAGTAGGGCACAGCGTCGTTGTGCTCGAGATGGCCCACCATGGAGGCACCCACCGCCGTGCCGTGGCGCAGAGCGACGTCCCAGTGCTCGATCCGCGCGGGTCTACCCAGATAGGGATGGATGTACTTGGCAACGTCGCCGGCCGCCCAGAGCCATGGGTGTGAGGACCGGCCGAAGTCGTCGACGACAATGCCGTTCTCGCAGTCGATTCCGGCGTCGCGGGCGAGCTCGTCGTTGGGCTGCACACCACAGGCGACCAGAATCGACGCCGCCTCCAGAACGACCCCGTCGTCGAGTTGCACGGCCGAACGTCCAGCCGCGTGGTCGATGGACCGGACACTGTTGTCGGTGATCAGACGAACTCCACGCTGTATGTGCAGGTCCACCATCAGTTGTGCGGCAGAAGGTCCCAACGCAGCCAGCATCGGCATCGCTGTGGTTTCGACCACGGTCACGTCGAGACCGCGCTCTCTGGCCACCGCCGCGATCTCCATACCGATGAATCCGCCGCCGACCACCACCAGTGGTCCGCCCTGGCCCAGACCCGCCCACATCCGTTCGGCTTGATCGGCCCCGTGCAGAGAATGAACATTGGCTGCCTCGTGACCTTCGAACGATGCGGTTCGAGGACGTACACCGGTGGCCAGGAGTGCAGAGTCGGCTCCGATCACTTCTCCGTCCGCCAGAACCACACGCCGCCGTTCGGTGTCGAGGTGGTCGACGCGGACGCCGCGCCGCAACGTGATTCGGTGTTTGTCGTAACCGGCCTGGTCCATGATCGGACGTAGCGAGCCGTCGTCTCCCTTCGACAGCGGCGGGCGCTCGTAGGGTAGATGCGAGTCCGCGTCGATGACAGTGATGTCACCGTCGAATCCGTGGTTCCGCATGGCTACGGCGGCCGAGACACCGGCGATTCCGGCGCCTACGACGACGTGGTGCGACATGATTTCTCACTTCCTTCGTTGGCCCCTGAACTACGGGCGGGCTGGAATGCCGAAGCTACTCACGTCGATGACTGTGCCTGTCGTCGTTGCTGATTCGTTGCGGGCAGCAAGGAGGATGTACGGACCGACGTAGTTCTCGGGGCGGATATCGAGGTGTAACGCACCATGCGCTTTGACGAGTTGCTCGATTGGGATGACGTCGCCGATCGGCGAAGCTGCAAGGCCCATCGAAGCGGGTCCACGTAGATCGCTCGCCATTCCTCCTGGTGCGACAGCGTTCACTCGAACTTCGGGAGCGAACTCGTACGCCAACTGCTTGACCAGGCCGACGCCGGCATGCTTGGACGCCACGTAGAGGGGACCGCCACCTGCGGGGTAGAAAGCGCAGTTCGACAGGCTGACGATCATCGAACCGTTGGAACTTTTCAGGTGGGGGAGCGCGGCCTTGGCACCGAGTAGGTAGCCCTTGACATTGACGCCGAACAGTTCGTCGAAGCCCGAGTTCAACTGCTCGGGGTCGGTGTCGGCCAACGTTCGATTGAAGTCCCACAGTCCGGCGTTTCCGACGAAAGTGTCGAGTTTGCCACGCCATTCGACAGCAGCGTCGCATGCTGTCGCGTTGTCGGCGAAGCTGGTGACATCCCCGGCAACGGTGCGGACCGCGTCGCCGAGGTCGGCCTCGAGCTTGTCCAGCTTCTCCTGCGACTTGTCGAACGCGACCACGCTCGCGCCTTCGGCGACGAAGGCGTCGACGAGGGCGCGTCCCAGGCCGGAGCCGGCACCGGTGATGACTGTGGACATATCGTGGAGACGGTTCATCGAGCTACTTCCTTGTAGAGGTAGGCCGCAGGCAGCGCAACGTACATGTGATCGCCGACGGCGGCGACAGGATGGGTCGCGACGGGTACGGAGGCTGGTGCCGACAGCGCTGCGCCGGTGAGCAGGCTGAATTTGGCCATGTGGATCGGACATTCGACGACGCATCCGTCCACCCAGCCGTCGGCGAGCGAGAAGTCCTCGTGGCTGCACATGTCGTCGATGCAGTAGTAGCTGCCCTCGGCGAAGAATATCGATGTGACCGGAACTGTTTCGAGTCGCAGTCCCTCGTCCTCGACCACCTGATCCTGCAGGCAAGCTCGAACCCAAGTTCGCCCTGAGACGGCAACGAGTTCGCTTACGTCGTCGAATGTTTCGACACTGTGGCCCGCGTTCTGGCTCATCGTGGACCGCCGCGAGTGTGCGTGGTCGTTGCCGTTCGGTAGTGATCGATCGCGGTGACACTCGACGTGTGCAACCGGCTGCATCTACCCATGCGATGGTCGGAGGTAGTCATGTCTCATTTCCTGGTGTGAATACGTTGATGCACTCCCGAGTGTGAGTCATCGCACGGCGGTGGGATACGAGGTTGTTCCGACGCACGGAACTCACCCTCTTCACCTTGATTCGTTGCACCGTGCGAGCGGCAGGTGGTCGAGTGGTGAAGGCATGCGTAAGCGGACAGCCGTGCGTGACCGTGTGGCAAACTGGCTGCATGGTCGAAGCAGGCACGCAGAAGACCGCAAGTCATCGCGGCGTCGAGAAGTCGAAGCGGCAGCGTGGGCGGGATGCTGCGGCGACACAGGCCGATATAGCTCGCGCAGCAGCTGTTCGTTTTGCGCGCCGTGGTTACTCGAACGTCACGTTGCAGGAGATCGCCGACGACATCGGTGTGACGCCGGCGTTGATCAACCGGTACTTCGTATCGAAGCGTGCTCTGTTCGATCTCGTGGTCTCCACGAAGGGTGAAATCAGTGTCACCGCGGAGCCGGAAGAGTTGGCGGCCGCAACAATTGCGTTCTGGCAGGACGAGCAGGAGTCCGCATCGGCCCTCGCCCTGGTGCGTTCCATCGACCTCGACGGCGGACTTGGGATGCGACGCGAACTGAGACGCCGCGTCCGTGAGCCCATACTGGGCGTTGTGTCCTCCGACGAGGATGCCTCCGCGAAGGTGCGAATGGTCGAATCGTTGATCATGGGCGTCGGGCTTTTCGGTATGGGTAGGTTGACCGGGGATACGGAGCCGAGTCCCGATGAGGTGGACGCCATGCTCGAGCGATTCACGCGCATGATCGAAGTGTGTCTGGCCGACTGAGTGGCCTGTCCTTCCGGCAACCCTGCATCGGCCGTCACGGGATGCCGGTTCGGTGGAAGTGACGTGTGCCGGTCCGCGGAACAACGCGGTATCGAGGTCGGTCTTCGACGATCATCATCGATTTCGTGAGAGAGCGACTTCGGTCGACGGCATAGAAGTTTCAGGGGTTCGACCGACTCCTCGGATGAGAGTCGGTAGTGGTAATCCTTTGCGGCGCAGGGTCTGCGACGAAGGGCCGCCCTCGATTACTCGTGCCCCACCGGTCGGTTGTCGCTGGCTCTCGAACCGAAAGTGATCGAGAGCCAGGCATCGACGACACTCGCCGATGTTGTCGATCTCCAGCCCGCATTACCACCGCGAACGAGGATTGAAGAGGTATCCCGCGATGATCGATCTCGACTCCATTGCCGATCTCAGCAAAGGCCGCATCCCGTCGGAGATCTATGTGGATCCCGACCTCTATCAGATGGAACTCGAAAACGTCTTCGGTCGGACATGGCTGTTCCTGGCGCACGACAGCCAGTTACCGAAGTCGGGCAGTTTCGTGCAGACGTACATGGGTGAAGATCCGGTTCTCGTCGTCCGCCAGCGCGACGGGTCGGTGAAGGCGTTTCTCAATCAGTGCACCCACAGGGGCATGCGGATCTGTCGTTCGGAAGCAGGCACTGCGAAGGCATTCACGTGTAGTTACCACGGCTGGGCGTACGACATCGAAGGAAATCTGATCAACGTTCCGGGCGAGAAAGAGGCCTACCACGGCGAGATCGACAAATCGCGTTGGGGCGCAGCAAAGGTGCCGAGGATGGTGAACTACAAGGGTTTCTGGTTCGGTTGCTGGTCGGAAGACACACCTGATTTTCTCGAGTACCTGGGAGATATGGCGTACTACATCGACGCCTCGGTCGACCGCTGGGACAACGGCCTCGAGTTCGTGCCCGGAGTGACCAGGTGGGTCATCGACGCCAACTGGAAGTTCGCTGCCGAACAATTCGCCAGCGACCTCTACCACACACCTATTTCGCATGCCTCGGCCATGGTCGCGCTCTCGGAAATTCCGCACGCATCGAACGCGATGCCGAGCCCGGATCTCAAGGACGACTTGTCGCGACTCGAGAGCATCACCTACGGCATGCGTGGATCTCAGTTCACCGGAAACGGCCACGGAACATCGAGTTTGTGGATGCCTGGATTCCCCACTCCCATGCTGGGAAACGACGGCCCCGAATACGCGCAGTGGCTGCTGGACAATCGTGACGAGGCCATCCGCAGGGTAGGTGAGGATCGTCTGAAGAAGGTCACCATCTGCCATACGGTCTTCCCCACGTTCTCCTGGCTCACCGAGCCGTCGACCATGCGGGTGTGGCACCCGCGTGGACCGAACCAGATCGAGGTGTGGGCGTGGACATACATGCCCAAGGATGCCCCGCAGAAGGTCAAGGACGAGATTCGGCAGGCAGTTCAGCGAACGTTCAGCGTCGCTGGAGTCTTCGAGACGGACGACGGCGAGAACTGGACCGAGACCCAGCGTGTGTTGCGCGGCTGGAAAGCTCGAACAACCAGGTTCAATTCGCAGATGGGTCTCGGTCACGAGGAAGAAGACGTCAACGGACTTCCTGGCACGACGAATGCAGGGTTTGCGGAAACCGCCGCGATCGGCTTCTACCAGCGTTGGAGTGACCTCGTGCGCGGACTCTCCTGGGAAGAGATCAACAAGCTCGATGCGGACCGCAAGGCAGCAAAGGTGGCATCGGTATGAGTACCCGTACGCCGGGCAAGACCGGCGGACCGGCAACCTCGGCATACCGGGAGGTCGACGTCCAGGTTCAGCATCGGGTGGAGCAGTTTCTCTTTGCAGAGGCACAGTTGCTCGACGACAACCTGTTCCTCGAATGGTTGGATCTGTTCAGCGAGGACATCCTCTACTGGATTCCGACGAGAATGACTCGTCCGGTCCGCGAACGTCATCTTCAGGTCGCCGCGCTCGGTGAGTCGGCGCTGGTAGAGGACGACATGGCCTCGCTTCGCGGCCGCGTCCTTCGCCTCACCTCCGGCATGGCGTGGTCCGAGGAGCCCCCGTCACGCACGCGCCGCCTGCTCACCAACATCCGGGTAACCCCCCGCGACGACGGGTCGTTGGATGTGACCAGTAACTTCTACGTCTACCGTAGCCGCCTCGAGGTGCATCAAGACTGGTTCGTCGGCGAGCGCTACGACGTTCTACGACCCGCGGACCGGAGCGTGACCGGCTATCCGTTCACGATTGCCTACCGAAAGATCGTGATGGAGCAGACTACGTTGCTCTCTCCGAGCCTGAGCATTTTCCTCTAGGCAAACCACACTCGAACCGGCTCGGTGACTGCGGCGACGCGGACACCGAGCCGTTCTCGTTCTGTGCTGAGCAAGTGGGGTCACGGGCCGTCCAGAGTCGGAATCCTGATCGATGAGATACTGAGCGGCAAATCGATCACCCCAGCCGAGGAGGCAAGCAATGGTGCGTCGCGACGCGACCAGGCCGGACGCGGTGGATGGCATCCTGGCGCAGTGGAAGCGTGAGCTTCCTGAGATGAACGCATCGGCACTGGAAGTGTTCGGTCGCCTGCATCGGGTGTTCATGCGCTACCAGACGCATCTGAACGAGACCTTCAGCCGGCACGGGATCAACGCCGCGGCCTTCGACATTCTCGCCGCGCTTCGCAGGCACGGCGCGCCGTATCGGCTCACTGCCGGTGCGCTCGCCGACACGTCGCTGATCACCACCGGGGGTATCAGCCTCCGCATCGACCGCTTGGAGAAGTCGGGATTGGTGGTGCGAGAGCGAGACGAGGACGATCGTCGTGTCGTGTACGTACAACTCACCGATGACGGCCGCCATCTCGTCGAAGCAGTGGCCGCCGATCATTTTGCGGCTGAGGACGCATTGCTGGTCGCGCTGACGGCGACCGAGCGGCGTCAACTGGGTCAGCTCCTGAGTCGGCTCGAGCGGTCGCTGGACGTGGTCGAGGCAACGACCCGCACGAACGATGCGCGGTCTGAAACCTCGGGCGGTCTCGGTTAGGGCGTTCTCGCACAATGGGTTCGACATCGAACGCAATCGCGGCCTCGGTCCTGTAGGACCGAGGCCGCGATTGCGTCGTACCTCTATCGACCTTCGGTCAGGACCCGCCGGCCAGAGCCGCGGCCTGCTCGCGCGCCAACTTCTGGAACATCCGGCGGATGCGTACCAGACCCAGGTCGTGCTGGTAGAGATTCTCCGCCTGATCCGCATCAGCGGCCATGCCCTCCAGCATTTCCCGATCCTGCTCGAGAACCTGCCAATGTCGCTCCTCGATCTTCGTCTTGTACAGGAACCTCCACACCGAACGCTCCCAGCCCGAGGATTTTCTTGTGCGCCAGGCGAATACAACGCACCGTCGTTCGTCTACCGGTGTCACCATGAACGACACTCCGAAGGGCCCGCCGGGTCCGGCCGTGGGCGGGTACGGAATCGACAGCTCCAGCCAGTCGACTCCGGTGAATCCGTATTCGACCCAGTCGAAGTTGACGCCCTGCTGGGTGGTCTTCTCGAACAGGTAACCGCGATCGGTCTCGCGAACTCGGAACTGCGCCGAAGTGTCTCCGTCGTACATGGTGTGCGAGTTACGGTGCAGGAATGCGCCGTGCATCGGGTCCATGACGTTCTCCATCGCGAATCGCCACGGCGAGTCCCATTCTGCGTAGCAGAGGAACGCGGAGCTCTCCGGATCCGCAAGACCGGGCGGGGCGACGAGCTCGGGTACTTCCGATTCCGGTGTCGATCCGAAGAAGGCGAGAATCGCTCCGTTCATCTCCCGCACGGGCAAACTGGGTACCACCGTCCTGCCCTCCAGTTTGCAGCCCGGCATCCCGGGCACCGACACCACGGTTCCGGCTCCGTTGACCTGGACACCGTGGTAGGAGCACGCAATCCGATCTCCCAGATGAGCGCCCTGCGACAGGGGTGCACCTCGGTGCGGGCAGCGATCTTCGAGCACGTGCAGCGTGCCGTCGAGTTCACGGAAGAGCAGCAGGCTCTCACCGAGACGTTTGACCGCCTTCATTGCGCCGGTCTCGACGAACGACGAAGGACAGAGCGCGTACCAGCGGTCGCGCAGTCCTACCGCGTACAGTTCTTCGGCGGTGTACGTGTGCTTCACCATTCCCATGTCATGCCCCTAGCCGTGCGATTTCGGTGGTGAACGATTCTTCGGTCCAGGCAGTGCCGTCGGGCGCAGTCAAGCCGGCGTCGGCCAGCCCCTTCAGCAGGCCGGGAAGGTCGTGTGTGCCGGAACCGAAGATCTCTTCGATGGTCCCGGCGAGTTTCGTCTCGTACGGTGAGGGCTGAGCGCTACGGGACTGATGCGCGCTGAGGTAATTCGGGCTAGAACTGACCGACATGAATGGGCTCCTTCGTGCTGTCGAGGTTTTCGATGATGTCGAGGTATGCGGCGATCCACTCGTTGACCGCCGTGGGCCGGTCCTGATTGGCCAGGTGGCCTGCACCGTCCACGGTGACCCGCACGGAGTCGCGAATTGCTGTCTGTAGTGCACGGCTTTCTTCCTCGCCGTTGATCGGGTCCTCCTCGCCGCACAGCAGCAGAGTAGGCACGTCGATGCGCGCGAGGGTGGGTCGCAGATCGGTCTCTATCAGTGACTCGACAGCAGCGGAATAGCCGCTGAATCGCACATCCGCTGCAGCGATCGCGACGGACTCGGACAAGCACTGTGGGTTGGCCGAAGACGAAAGCAAGCGGGGCACGGATTCTTCTGCAAAGCGCTGTGATCCAACCTCTTCCAGGCGACGGACCCTTCCGCGAAGGGCAGCGGCACCGGCCGGATTGTCCTTGTCCCCCCTCCCGCCGCCGATCAATATCAGGCTCCGCAGCAGCTGTGGGTGCTGCTGTGCAACCTCACACGCGATGGCCGCGCCCCAGGACAGACCCAGCAGGTGCACAGGGGCACCCAGTCGGTCGATCAAACGAACGACGGCGTCGACGTAGCCCGCCGGATTCAGTGCGCCGCTCGGATCGGTCGATCGGCCGTAGCCCGGTGCATCCCATGCCACTACTCGAATATCACGTCCCAGGCCGGCCAATTGCGGCTCGAACGATGCACTCGAGGAGTTCAAGCCGTGCAGGCACAGCAGGATGGGCCCTTCGCCGCGTTCGCGGTAGTGGACGTCGTCTCGTGTGTTCATCGAAGGGCTCCCGTGTCGGTACCGCATGATCGTGGAAGGGCGAGTACCTCTGTCCACGGAATGTCTCTTCCAGGCCATCGCACGTCGGAGAACGGCCACGACTCGGACAGCCACGAACGGGCCCACGCGTCCACGATCGGCTCGAGGCCATGCCCGAGGTCATCGGAGCGCACCCAGTAGGAGACGTCTGCATCGGCACCGATCCGGAACGGCTGATCGATGTACAGGCAACCGATCTCGAATGTTTCCGTGGGGTCGAGGAGCGTGTAGTAGAAGGCGCGACGAAGGTCCGTGGTGCGCTGATGCCATGCCTCGTGCACGATGTTCTCTGCCAGCGTCAGGTCCTGGGCGGGCCAGCGCCATGCCTCGCCGAACATCGCCCAGAGGTCGCCCCGGCTGGACATCACAGCCGCGAAGTTTCGTACCGCGTCGTCGATGACAATCGGTCGTGCGACGAACTTTTCGTGGACGACGCGTCGCGGATAGTCGTAGTCTCGATCAGGCCATGTCATCGAGGTCTCCTGGTTCGACGGTGCTGGGTTCGCACCACCATGGTTGCCGGCGCTCTTCCGCTCGATCCGCTGAATCGGAGCGTCACAGCGGGACGAGCGATTTGTCGTAGACCGATACGATCTGCCCCGATCGGTCGGTGTGTTCCCCGGCGGCGAGCCTGCGATACAAAGCCGCGGATGTCTCCGGCTCCACCATCATTTCCCGCACGGTGTCGCTGGTCATGCGCGAGACGATCGAGTCCTGTGCGACGCTGTCGCCGGCCAATCCGACGAGTTCGTCGGTCAGAGCAGTGCGCACGATGCCGGGATTGACTGCGAACGTGTGAATTCCCTTGTCCGCGTACTCGGCGTCGAGAACGGCGCTGTAGTGCGCTACCGCTGCCTTGCTCGCGCTGTAGGCGGCCAGCCCCGGCTGAACCCGTGTGGCCAAGCCCGAGATGGTGTTGAGGATTCGGCCGCGGCCGAGTTCGATCATTCCGGGCAACACGGCCCGACACATCAGGAACGTGCCGGTCAGATTGATGCGCACCAGATCGTCCCACTCCGAGGGGTCTATGTCTGCGGTCAATGCGACGGGACCGTTGATCGCGGCGATGTTCGCCAAGACCTCACAGTGACCGAACTGCGCCTCGGCTGCCTTCACCGCGTCGGTGATACCGACCGAGTCGCCCACATCGGCGGCGACAGCGAGTGCTCGACCGCCGCGTTCGGTGATCAGCGATACGGTCCCCTCGAGCTGAGCGTGACTGCGAGCGATCACGGTGACCGCATACCCGGCGTCGGCCAGCGCGACTGCGGTTGCTTGTCCGATGCCGCGCCCACCACCGGTCACGATGGCGGAACCGATTCGATTTCCCTGTGCGCCTGATGATGTCGTTGTCATGAGTACCTTTCGTTGGTCGCTCGCGCCTGATGGGAGGAGCTGCGAGAGTGCGACGGAACAGTCGCCCTGGCAAGAATTGCGGCAGCATCGACACGCGTTGGTACGCCGTCGTCCAGAACGACATTGCCGTCGACGAAAGAGGTGCGTATGTCCGACGCCTTCGCCGATTGCGCCACCATTGCGGTGGGATCCCGCTTCGGAAACATGTGGGGACCATCGGTGGACACGACGATGACATCGGCTCGCTTGCCCACCTCCAAGGATCCGATCTCGGATCTGAGGCCGAGTGCAGTTGCACCTTCGATCGTGAGCAACTCCAGTGCAGCCCATGCAGATATCGCCGAGGGCCCGGATGCCAGAGACTGCACATGACCGGCCAGCCGCGCGACATCGAGCAGGTCGTGGCTGTTGTCGCCGTCGGTTCCGAGACCGACCGGAACACCGGCCGCTCTCAGCGCAACCAGGGGCATGACACCCATTCCCAGCCGCAGGTTGGTACGGGGGAGGTGCGCGACGGATGCACCGGACCGGGAAATTACGTCGATGTCACCCTCACCGAGCCACGTGCAGTGACCGAGAAGCACTCCTGGGCGCAGGAGGCCGAGATCCGCAGCTACCCGAGCCGGGCTCGTACCGAACTGCTCGGTGATCCAACGGTATTGGGACTCACTGTTTGCGAAATGCCATGATATGGAGCTGTTCTCGGTGCGGGAATAACTGCCGAGGGACTTCAGGAACTGGGGTGTGGACTGAGGAAGTGGGCGCGGTGCCAGCCAGACGGCGATCCGACCCTCGTGCTCGTCCCACTCGTCACGCATCGACTCGAACCCGCCCATCCCGTCGCCGTCATGTGGACCGCCGACGGCAATGGCGAGCAGAACACGCAGTCCACTGTCCGCCGCGGCCGTAGCGACTGCACGGCTGATGGCACCGGCAGGCAACATACTTTCGCCGACGGTCGTCACCCCGGCGAGCGTCAGCTCCAGGAGCGCCAATTGCGCTGCGGCCGTTGCCAGCTCTGCATTCAATGACTCCTCGTACGGTCGCAGCCTGGAACGCACCCAGGTCGCGAGGTCCACATCGTCACCGGAATGCCTCATCAACGACTCGACCAGATGAACGTGGACGTCGACCAAACCCGGCATGATGACACCGCCACGTGCGTCGACGACCCGGTCGACGGGCCGATCCAACGAAGCTTCCACTTCGCTCCGGGGACCTACCGCCGAAATTCGGGTGCCGTCGATCAACACGGCGCCGTCGGTCCGGACAGTGCGATCCGCACTCATGGTGATCAGGTCGCCGCCGGCGATGAGTGTCCTCATTCAGACCACGGACCTCGGTACATCGATCGCGGCGTCGATCGCGGCGTCGATCGCGTCGAGCACGCGCTCGGGTGACATGGGAAGACCGGTCAACTGTGCACCTGTGGCGTCGGCGATCGCAGCAGCGATCGCGGGAGCCACGGGCAAGATCGTGCCCTCGCCCATTCCTTTGGCGCGCCACGGTCCCGCACCCTTACCCTGCTCCTGGGTGATGGACCGGAAGACTGCGGGGAGGTCCTCTGCGAGCGGCACACGGTAGAGCAGTGCCTCGCCGTTGATCATGTCCGGACCCTCGAACCTGAGCTCCTCGAACAGTGCCTGACCGAGAGCCTGAACCGCAGCGCCTTCCTCCTGCCCTCGGGCACCGAGCTCGTTGACGATCACTCCGGCGTCGCCGCTCACGATCAGCTGGAGCACCTCGACGGCACCGGTCTCGGTGTCCACCTCGACCTCTGCAGCAGCCCAGCCACCCTCCCAGAACACGCACGGTGCCTCCAGCGGGGCGGCATGCGTGAGAGTCGGTTTGTAGTATCCGTCAGCGGAGAACTCGAAGCCTGTCCCACCGAATTCGCGCATGATCATCGGAAGCACCGCATGCTCGGCGGTACCGTCGCTCACCTTCCAGTTGTTCAAGGAGAGTGCGCTCGATTCGACACCGAGTGACTCGCCCATGAACGTGAGCACTTGCTCGCGCACTCGCGTTGCCGCTTCCAGTACCGCCGTGCCCATGACGGCGACCCCGGACGATGCGTTGGTGCCCTGATCGAACGGCGAGTGATCGGTATCGACGGCAACGTACTTGACGCGCTCGAGCGGGCATCCCAGCGTGTCGGCGACCAATTGCACCAGTGCCGTGTGGCTGCCCTGCCCCATCTCCACCAGTCCGGATTCCAGATAGACGTCGCCGCTCGTGGCCACACGAACACGTGCCCGAGCCGGCTTGTTCACTCCGCCACCGTCTTTCATGCCGATCGCAACTCCCATGCCTCGGCCAGGGATACGTGTCCGATCCCGGTATCCGATTGCATCGGCAACGAGATGAAGGCCGGCGGCCAGGTCTGCATCGAATGGGGTCTCGCCGGGCACGTACTCCTCGCCGAGGTTCTTGATGTTCTGCAACCGCAGATCAAGGGGGTCCTGTCCGATGCGCTGCGCAATGAGATCGATCTGACGTTCGCTCGCCCACGTGGTCTGGGTACCTCCGAATCCTCGAAAGGCGCCTGAAGGAACGGTGTTGGTCAGTACCGCCTGCGCTACGGAGTCGATCAACTTCCATCGGTACGGCCCCGGCGCGCGGTACCCCGCCTTCTCCGTCACCAACGGGCTCGCGTCGCTGTACGCCCCGGCATTGAGCAGAACCTCGCTCTTACGGGCCACGAAGGTGCCGTCTGCTTTCACCCCACTGGTGAGTCTCAGGACCGCCGAATGCTGGCTGATCGTGCGAAGGCATTCCTCGAGTGTCATGCAATATCGCACCGGTCGGCCCGACAGGCGGGCGAGAAGAATGGCGATCGGCTCGCAGCGCGGACCGTGTTTGGCACCGAAGCCACCACCGAGATTGTCCACATGGACACGCACGGTGTTCTCGGGCATCACGAACATGCGCGCCAGCTCGCGACGCAGCGGGAACGGGCTCTGCGTCGCAGACCAGACCTCGATCTGCTCGACGTCTGCTGTTGCGACGCTGACGAAAGGTTCGAGGTGATAGTGGTTCATCCGAGAGAATGTGAATTCGTCGGTGAAGATGTGATCGGCCTCCGCCCACACGTCCTCCGAGCCGGTACGGTATCGAAATTCGTAGCTGACGTTCGGTACCGGTCGTAGCGATCCGGATGCGCCGGCACCGTAGTCCGGGACAGTTCCGCGTGGGGCTTCGGGAAACAGTTCGGGTGCACCGTCGGCAAGTGCTTCCTCGACAGTGCTGACGTGGGGTAGAACCTCGTATTCGACGGTAACGAGCTCGAGGGCCGCCAGCGCGGTTCGTTCGTCCACCGCAGCCACGGCCACCACAGGTTCACCGATGTATCGAACCCGGTCGGTGGCTAGAATCGGTCCGTCCTTGACGAAACTTCCGTACACGGGGTCCAAGCCACCCAGATCGTCTCGGCAGGCGACAGCACCGACGCCGGCCAAAGCCCGAGCTTTCTCGACGTCGATTCGAGTGATGCGTGCACTCGCATGGGGGCTACGGAGCACCTTGGTGTGCAGCATGCCCGGTAGCACGCGGTCGTAGGCATAGAGTGCCCGGCCGGTCACCTTCGCCGTCGAATCCAACCGGGGCCGTTCGCGGCCGGCTATCTGCCGAGTCATTCGCCAGTTCCGTTCTCCGCGAGAGTGAGTGCGCTCGCACGCTCCACCGAGTCCAGAATCATCTGATATCCCGTACACCGACACGTGTTCGAGCTGATCCACTCGGTTGCGGTGGCCCGATCGGGCTCCGGGTCGTGCCGGAGCAGGGCAGTGGTGGTCATGATCATCCCGGAGGTACAGAATCCGCATTGGAAACCGCCGCACTCGACGAACGCGCGCTGTACCGGTCCCGGCTTTCCCTCGACGGACTGCCCCTCCACGGTGTCGACTCTGGTGCCGTCGATATCGAAAGCGAACACCGAGCACGCTGCTACCGGAGTGTCGTCCACGAGTACGGTGCATGCTCCGCAGACCCCGCGCTCACACGAACCTCGGGTCCCTTTGAGCTCCAACATGTTTCTCAGTAGCGGAAGCAACACGGTGCTGGTCTCCACGGACATCGACACGGAACGCCCGTTGAGGGTGAACTGGATCTCGACTTCGGTACTCACAGGGCCCCTTTCCCGGCGGAGTCGGATGGACCCGCGGCTGATGACAGCTGACGTCGAATGAGAACCGCAACAACTCGTTTCCGGTATCGGGCACTTGCGGCGTAGTCGCCGATATCCTCGGGCAATCGAGCGGACAAGGCCTGCCCTACTTGTTCGGCATCGACGTCGACGATGTCGGCCACATCCACGTCGAGACGAACGGTTGCCGGTCGGCGGTATTCGGAACCGACCGTTGCGGTGAACTGCAGCCCACTGCCGAGAGCTCGGACTGCGAGCGCCACGGTCAGTAGTGGCCTCATCGATCGGTCGTACGAGAACAGCAGGAGGTCCCGAACCGGAATGCGCACGTGATGCAAAAATCCCTCTGGAGGGCTCTCGCCCCGCCATACATCCGCCGGTGTCGCACGGTATTCACCGTCGAAACCGACCAGTTCCAGTTCCGCACCGAGCGATGCCAACATCAGCGGCATCTCGTAGCGGTTCTGTCTGGCCATGACGTTGCCACCGAGAGTCGCACGCGAGCGAATTCGGACCGTCGCGATGCTCGCCCAGGCCGCAGCAAAGTTCGGAAGCTGTTGGCGCAGAACAGTGTTGCGCGGCCCAGTATCGTGGGTGGTGAGGGCTCCGATTCTGAGAGCGTCCTCGTCGATCACGATCTCTCGCCAGTCGGGCATACGGCCGAGGGCGATGACCTCACGTGGAGCGAGACCTTCTCTGAACTGTGCAACCAGGTCTGTCGAGCCCGCAAGAATCGTCGCGGTCGGTACCTGGTGGAGCGCCTGGAGTGCCTCGTCGGCCGAAGTGGGCCGATGCAACTCGAACGGTGCCAATGCGGTCTGGGTGCCGGACAAGATGCCGGCACCCCTCGATTGCGTACGCATACTCTGCTCGATTCGAACTCGTCGCTGTGAAAAGTAACTTCGTGTCGGGACCACCGAGAGTCCGCCGACACGATCGCCATCGGTCCGCTACGTTTACCGCTCTTCGGAGCGATGTCTCGGACGTCAGTGCAGGGCGAAACCGCCGTCCACGGCCATCAGTTGACCGGTGACGAATTTCGAGTCCGAGGACAAGAGAAAGGCCACGACACCGGTGACATCGTCGGGGTACTGATCGCGCTTGAGAATTTTCCGTTCGGCATAATCTCGCCAACGTTGTTCGGCCACAGCCTCGGTCGCCTCGATCTTTGTCAGGCCCGGGGCAATGGAGTTCACCCGGATCATGCGCTCACCCAACTCTCGGGCGAGCGACCGGGTCATGCCGATGACCGCAGCTTTGCTGGTGGCGTAATGCAGGAGCAGCGGGGCACCCCAGAATACGCAGTCGGAGGAGATCGTGACGATCGAGCCGCCGTCGCGCATCGCCGGTGCCAGGTGCTTGACTGTCTGCCAGGTGCCTTTGACGTTGATAGCCATCATCTTGTCCCATACCTCGGGAGTCCAGTCGTGGTACGCCTTGCCGCCCACGCCATTGGCCCACCCGGCGTTCGCGATGATTCCGTCGAGAGGCTTTCCCTGCGCAACAGTGCCGGCCAGTGCGGCCATCGATTCGTCGGAGGTCACATCGGCGGCGACGAAGATCGCCTCGATGCCCTGTGCGACGAGGCGATCCGCCGCAGCTGCTCCGCGTTCGGCGTCCAATTCGGCCAGAACGACCGCGGCCCCCTCACTGCCGAGGCGCTCTGCATAGGCGTATCCGAGCCCACCACCTGCGCCCGTGATCAGAATTCGCCGATCGTCGAACCGACCCATAGCTTGTCCTCGCATCCTCGTACCTCAGTGGAATTATTAACTTAGCACTAAACTATATCGTGTGCCCGGGAACGGCCGATTCAGTTGTTGGTGATGAAATCGACCACCGCGCGGTTGAATTCGGCGGCGTGCTCGATCTGAGCCCAATGGCCGCAGCGATTGATGAGCAACATGCGGCTGTTGGCGATTTGGGTGGCGAGCTGAAGGCTCGACTCGAACGGTGCGACGCGGTCGTCGCGGCCGTGGATCAACAGCGTCGGCGCAACGATCGACGACGCGCGACCGGAGAGACTTCCGACAACTCTCTCGAAGGCCTCCAGGTAGCGGTTGCGGAAGGAGTCCAGGTGGTCCGGCCTGGAGAGCGCGGCGTCGCTGCGTGTGTGTGCGAGTTCGTCGGTGGCCATCGACTGGTCGAAGCACATCACCTGTACCAGTCGCTTCAGATTCTCAGGAGTTGGATCGAAGTAGCACTGGACCAGAACGCGGATACCTTCCGACGGTCCCTTCGGAGAGAACGTCAACGGTCCCGTTACCGTCGGCGGTCCCATCGTGATCAGGTGTGAGACGCGCTCGGGATGGTTGATGGCCGTCGCGATCGATGTCACCCCTCCCATGGAGTTTCCGACCAGGGCGGCAGAGTCGATGCCAAGTTCGTCCAGGAGCTCGATCAGTGTGTTCGGATGGTCGTACCCGGCTTCACCCGGTGTGTCGCTGTGACCCCACCCGGGCATATCGGGCGCGATGACACGGAAATGCTCGGCCAAGGCGTCTGTGTTCGGTGAGAAGTTCGTCGATCCTGTTGCGCCGGGACCGCTCCCGTGCAGCAGGACGACAGGGTGTCCCGATCCGGATTCCACATAGTGCACTCGTCCGGAGGGCAGATCGGCAAATTTGCCGATGTCCTGGCTGGTGTCCACAGTCGTCATGAATGCTCCTCGGTCGTTGGTCGGATGCTCGGACGAGGCGGAGATCGCAGAACTCACTCGGCCCGCCATCGATGTTTCGGACTGTAGGCCCAGATCGGTTTGCGGTGCAGCAGTTCGTTCCGCGCGCTGGAACGGGGGTTCGGTGCGGGGTGCAACTCTTGTGCACGGCTGTTCCTTCCAGTGGAACGACTTCGTTGCCCGGTAGGCGATGTGGTGGTCGACTGGCCTCCTGCAGCGACGCTCGTATTCAAGTCACCCGCTTGGAAGCGCAACTGCTGCAGAACAATTTCGAGTCACGCTCA
>NZ_NOYU01000008.1:0-33006 GCF_002258915.1 Rhodococcus sp. 05-340-2 | reverse complement strand
CACCAGCACCCCGCCCCGCCCTTCAGCAGATCGACTCCGCCCTGTTTCCACGGTAATTGGACCACGAACGGTACGGGTGTGCCATTGTCTTGTGACGAGTCACCATCGAACTCAGAACGACGTGGTGATGTCATCACTGTCGAAATCGCCTGCATCCGAACGCAGTTCCGCCAAGATACGAACGAGCGCCATCAGCTTGTCACGCGCCAGTCCGGGGCGTGCGAACACCAGCGAGTTCAGGCGCTCGGTGGCCTCGACTGCCAACGTGCGTCCCTGCTCGGTGATTTCGACCAGCGTGGTGCGCCGATCACTCGGATGCGGGATGCGCCGAACGTATCCCACGGACTCGAGGCGGTCGACAGCGTTGGTCACGCTCGTGGGATGCACCTGCAGACGTGCACTCGCCTTCGCCATCGGCAGAGCCCCGTTCTTGGTGAAGGTCAACAACGTCAGCAATTCGTAGCGCGAAAACGTCAGTCCCGTCGGCTTCAACGCTTCCTCGACACGGGCGAGCATGATCTGCTGCGCACGCATCAACGACGTCACTGCGGCCATACCGTCGGCGGCGTCGGACCAACCGTGCTTGGTCCACTGGCGGTGTGCCTCTGCAATGGGGTCGAGGGGAAGCGGAGACGGTGCTGGCATACCGACCATCCTCCCACGGTGGCCGGTTCCGGCGTCTACCGAATCACGACGCGAGGTACTGCGAGGGATACGCGATCCGTGATCGCTGCGCGGGCCAGCGAGATCTGCTCTCGGGCTTCGGCTGTGCGGGCGGTATCGGTGTCGCCTGCGGCCAACGCGCGGTCCAGCAGGTCCAATTGGGTCAGAACGGCGTCGACGTTCTCGGAATGCTGTGCCGCACGACCGACTCGCTCGGCGAGACGTATGCCTGCCTGCACCACCATGGGGCTGCCGGTGCCGTAGATCCGTACGGCGTCGAGGGCATGGTCGATCAGTGACGGAACGCCGACGCGACGGGTGATCACCCGTACGGTGCCGTCGGAGCCGCACCGAGCACGAGAGGGCTTGGGACGCTGGACGACCGCGACGAGTCCGACCGTGAGATCGTCGATGGCGTTGCGTGCCGTGTAAGGGTCGTTGACACCGGTCGACAGGGCGCGTACTGCCATCTCGGTCATCTGTTCGACGGCGAAGGCGATGTCGTGTCGGGGTGTTCGACTGGTGCCGATGTCGAACGACCCTCGAACTCGTTCGATCGCGTCCGCGGAGATGTCCGTCGAACGGTCGGCCAGAATGTCGGCGAGCGGTTCGCCGGCAACGACATGGTCACCGGGTACCCGATGAATGTCGATCACGGTGTCGGTGTCGGCCGCGATGTTCAGTACGGCGCTCTCGTCGATGTCGATGATCACCCCGGACTCCTCGGCCAGCACCGTGGTGTAGACGGGCGGCTTGACGATGCCCTCCGCCGACGCCGCATCGGCGGGTTGCTCGGGCGGGTACAGCGCGTCCACGGACTCCGACAGTTCGTCTCGGACGCGGGCAGACAGTGTTGCCACCTGGATCGACTGCGCGATGTGATGAATGAAGTAGACGAGCACACCCACGTCGACCACCGCGAGTGCGACGGCAACGTTGACGGCGATGTCCGGCACGAAGACAGATCCGTCGGATTCGATCGAGCGAATCGACCGCAGCACCATCAGTGAGTACAGGAACGTGGCGCCGAAGATGCCGAGCACCACCTGGTTGCCGCGATCGGCCATGAAGTTGCGCACCAGGCGGGGGCCGTACGAGGAACTGGCGGTGGCGAGGACCGAGATGGTGATGGAGAACGATGTCGCGGCCACACCGAGCATGGACCCGCCGATGGCGCCGAGGATGTCTCGGCTGCCACTGGCACCCACGTGATAGAGCAGCGAGCCCGTCAGATCCACCCGGGTATCGAGCAGATAGCGATCGAGACTCACCAGAGCCTGCGCGAGCACGAGTGCGACAACTCCGAGGACGGCAGGAATGAACCAGAACGATTCCCGCAGCTTCGCCATGTGTTCCTTCATGACGCACAGTCTTCCCCGGGGTATCCGAATCAACCCTCGAGGTTCGAATCACGATGATCGAAAGGGTGGATCTCGGTCAGCGAACACGGCATCGTCATCGGCGATGCGGGTGTGGCCGAGTGGCTAGGCACCGGTCTGCAAAGCCGTTCACACGGGTTCGAATCCCGTCGCTCGCTCGAAGATCGGGACCGGCCGGCAACGGCCGGTCCCGATCGATGTCGTCTCAGGCCAGTAGCGCGGGCTTTCGAGCCACGGTCACAGCCCAGTCCGCGTCGCCGCGCCAGGGCCGGAGATCCCACGTCGCGAATCGGTGCTCGAGGACGAAGCCGACCGCCGCCAGATCCTCGTCGAGCATGTCGACCGTGTACTCCCGATCGGTGGCGAATCCGGTGACGAACACCCCGCCGTCGGTCAGGTGGGCCCAGATACGTTGGAGCGCTGCGCGTTCGGTACCGGGCTTCATGAAGACCAGTACGTTGCCCGCTGCCACGGCCGCGTCGAACGTCCGTCCCAGATCCAGTGTCGTCAGATCGGCGACATGCACGTCGAGTTCGGGGTGCGCTCGCGCAGCCTCGGCCAGAACCGGATCGAGATCCACTGCGGTCACACGGTGTCCGCGTCGTGCCAATTCCACACCGAGTCGGCCGGTCCCGCATCCTGCATCGAGAATGCTCGACGCGGGGGAGACCACCGCGTCGACCATGCGGGCTTCACCGTGCAGATCCACGCCGCGTTCGGCCAGGCGGTCGAATCGCTCGATGTACCGCGCGGAATCGTCTGCGGAGTTCTCTGCTTGCCAGCGTGTGGTCACCCCGCCAGGGTAGGTCAGGTCAGGGAGTCGAGGGCCGACCGGGCTTCGACGACCCGGGCGCGGGCTGCCTCGAGTGCCTCCGCCGTCGACTCCGCCTGTACGACACCGGCCTCGTGTGCTTCTCGCACAGCCTGCGCTCTGGCTCTGGCGGCTTCCAGCTCGGCCTCGATCTGCTCTACTTCCGCTGCAGCGCTGCGTAGTTCGGATGCCGTCCGTTCGGTGTCGGACTGTGCTTCGTCGGATTCGACGGCCGCGGCGTCGAGGTCGGATTCGGCCGACTCGAGTTCGGCGAGCAGTCGGTTCCGTTCGGCTTCGTCGGTGTTCGGCCGGTCGTCCTCGACTTCCGGAGATGCCGGGTCCGACTCTTCGGCGTCGTCGTCGGCGTCGGCGTCGTCGTCGCCGGGAGGGTCGGGAACGATCGAGAGCAGTGCAGGTCCGAATCCGCTGTACGTTTCGGCCACCACGGTTCTGCCCGCGCGGACACGGTCGCGTATTTCGGCATCGGCCATCGCCGCGTTCAGGGTGTTGGAGATCTCGCGGGCTGCGTTGTCGCCGACGGTCGCCCCGAGGTCGCGTCCGAGCGAGACTGCTCGGTCGGTGAGGGCGCGTATCGAAGTGCTTCGGGCAGTGGACAATTCACGTAGCCGGTGGCCGTCGCCGCGCTGCTGTGCTCGTTCGAGTTGCTCACCCAGATCGAACAGTTCCGCCAGGGCCGATTCGTCTCGCCGAGCGAGTGTGTTCACCAACCACGCCACGAGAGTGGGCTTGCGAAGGGCGCCGATGCGGGTGGCACCGGCTTTGTCGCCGGCCTTCTTGAACCGGGTGACGTATGCGGCGCGATGCGAGACGAAATCAGCGGGAGGGAGTGAATACAGGTCGTCGACGACGGTCTCGACTCGGGGGAGATTCTCGGACATCGAAGTCCACCGTCTCGTTCGAGCAGCCACCGTCCGACGGTGACGTGCGTGAAAGATGTGTGCCCCCGGCAGGATTCGAACCTGCGGCCTTTCGCTCCGGAGGCGAACGCTCTATCCCCTGAGCTACGGGGGCGCACCGGACGAACCGGTGTGCCTGTTGGGCTGTACGAAAGACTAGCGCATCCGCTGCCCGAGTCGAAATCAACCCTCGGGCAGCGGCTGCGCACCCTTCTCGGCGAGCATCTGCTTCATCAGCGTCGACTCGCTGGTCTGGGTGGCAACCATGGACTTCGCCAAATTGATCACCGCCGGCGACTGCGCGTGAATCTGCGCGTACTCCATCATCGCCAGGCCGCCCTCGTGGTGGCGCAGCATGAGCTGTAGGAACATCACGTCGACGTCCGAGCCGGTGGCCTGGCGAAGAGCGGCGAGTTCAGCGGAACTGGCCATGCCCGGCATTGCCCTCGTCGGATCCGAGGATCCGGGATCCATGGACATCCCGCCCATCGAGTGACCGTGAGAGTCGTCCTCGGTCATCCAGGTCATGTAGCCGTCGGTCGCGATCGGCGCTCGGTCCCACAGGGCCAACCAGCCCTGCATCTGTCCCACCTGGTTCTGCTGCGAGGTGAGCATGTCGAACGCCAAATTCTTGACGGCCTGATCGGAGGCGTTGGTCAACGCCACCGCGGCCATCTCGATGGCTTGGTTGTGGTGCACGGTCATGTCCTGAGAGAAACCGACATCGACCGAGTCCGCGGCGGGTGCACTGTCGTCGCCGCCCAACGGACTCTGCACCAGAAAGCCCAGGGCGAAGCCGATCGCCAGAACGGCGATCAGCGCCAGCGCCACCAGCGCTGTGCGCTGACTCGGCTTGGCCGCGGACGTGGTGACTCCCGCGTTCTCGGTCGGTGTCGGTTCGGTCATCAGTTGGTGGGGATCTGGAGATCGCTGGGCAGCTGCGCCCCGCCGGCTCCGCCGGTCTCGCTGGCGTCGGGAGTGATTCCGGCACCGTCCATCGGCACCGCATCGGCACCGGGCGCGGATGCATCGAACAGCGGCGGGTTGTCCGGGTCGAAGCCGTCGCTACCGTCGCCGGTGCTGGACGGGACCGATGCGCAGCTGGCACCGACCTCCGGGTAGGCGAAGCGGTTCAGTCGCAGTGCAGAGACGAACTGGCCGATGCGTTCGTCGTCCACGCTGTCCAACTTGAGCTGGTGGCCCCAGGACTGCAGCGAGACCGGGGAATCGAGGCCGGGGTACGGCGACATCATCATCTGCGTTTCACCGTCGACACGATCGGCCAGCGACTGGACCTGGTCTGCGTTCAGATCGTCGGGGTTGTAGGTGACCCAGACGGCACCGTGCTCGAGGGAATGCACCGCATTCTCGGTACGGATGGCCTCGGGATAGACGATTCCCGTGCAGGTGGCCCACACGGCATCGTGCGGTCCACCGAACGGCGGCGACTGGTCGTAGGCGACCCGCTGCGTGCGCGCGACGTGCAGAGCCGCCGGGTAATCCTGTTTGACGACACCTTCGATGCCCGTCGACGGGTCCTGATTGGCCTCGCTGGGCGCGAACTTCTGCGCCTCGGCTCGGTCCTGGTACTTCGGATACAGATTGATCCCGAGGCCCGCAACGAGACCGACAACCACAACGACACCGGCAACCGTCAGCCAGGGAATCTGCCTGCCCGTGGCGGTGGGTACGCCGCCCTTCTTCTTACGAGCTGACTTCTTGTTGGCTGCATTGATGGCTTTGTCTGCCTTCGCAGCCGACTTGTTCTGACTGCCTTTGTCGGGACCCGTTGGCATCGCTGTAGTTGCTCTCTCAGTCGAGGAAAGGTGGTGGTCGGTCGCGCTGGTGATGCGTATCTGCTGGTGACGGCATCATTGGATGAGCGTCGACACAGAGCGCCCTCACTGTACGTTCTCTGCCTGAGAGCGTGTTCACAGCCTGCGCGGACCGCGTCGGCCGAGGCTGCTCGCGGGCAGACGGGCAGTGGATGCGAGGACGCCGCGCACCAGCCAATAGGATAGCTACCTGTGACTCCCGCCGATCTTGCCGAACTGCTTCACGCGACCGCCGCGAAGGTGCTTGCCGACCGCGGCCTGGATACATCCGTACTCCCTGCGAAGCTGACCGTCGAGCGTCCCCGCAATCCCGAGCACGGCGACTACGCGACCAACGTGGCACTCCAGGTCGCGAAGAAGGCCGGAGCCAATCCCCGCGACTTCGCCGGCTGGCTCGCCGAAGCTCTCGCGGCCGACGCCGCCATCGCCGACGCCGATGTCGCAGGCCCCGGATTCCTGAACATCAGGCTGGCCGCCGCAGCGCAAGGCGAGATCGTTGCCCGTGTGCTCGCAGCAGGCGCGGCCTTCGGCAACGGTTCGTCGATGGCAGGCAAGAAGGTCAATCTCGAGTTCGTCTCGGCCAACCCGACCGGCCCGGTGCACCTCGGCGGTACTCGGTGGGCAGCCGTCGGCGATGCGCTCGGTCGGATCCTGACCGCCCACGGTGCCGAGGTCACTCGCGAGTACTACTTCAACGATCACGGCGCACAGATCGCCCGCTTCAGTCGGTCCCTGATCGCCGCGGCCAAGGGCGAACCCGCTCCGGAGAACGGCTACGCAGGCGAGTACATCGCCGAGATCGCGGAGCAGGTGCTGGCGAAGGAGCCCGAAGCGCTCGCGCTGGCCCCCGAGGCACAGGAAGAGACGTTCCGATCGATCGGCACCCAGCTGATGTTCGACCGGATCAAGGCCAATCTGCACGAGTTCGGCGTCGACTTCGACGTCTACTTCCACGAGAACTCGCTGTTCGAATCCGGATCCGTGGAGAAGTCGGTCGAGTACCTCAAGAGCTCGGGGAGCCTCTACGAGGAGGACGGTGCCTGGTGGCTGCGGTCCACCGAGTACGGCGACGACAAGGATCGTGTCGTCATCAAGAGCGACGGCAACGCCGCCTACATCGCCGGCGACATCGCCTACTTCCAGAACAAGCGGCAGCGCGGCTTCGATCTGTGCATCTACATGCTCGGAGCAGACCACCACGGCTACATCGGACGGCTCAAGGCGGCCGCAGCTGCATTCGGAGACGACCCCGCGACCGTCGAGGTGCTGATCGGCCAGATGGTCAACCTGGTGCGCGACGGCGTGGCCGTGAAGATGAGCAAGCGCGCCGGAACCGTCATCACGCTCGACGATCTGGTCGACGCCATCGGCGTCGACGCTTCTCGCTATGTCATGGTTCGGTCGTCCGTCGACTCCAGCATCGACATCGACCTCGCCCTGTGGGCGAGCGCCAGCAACGAGAACCCGGTGTACTACGTCCAGTACGCCCACGCCCGCCTGGCCTCGCTCGCGCGCAATGCCGCCGAACTGGGAATCAGCGCGGAGCAGCCGGATCTGAGCCTGCTCACCCACGAGCAGGAAGGCGAGCTGATCAGGACGATCGGCGAGTACCCACGAGTGGTGGCCAGCGCCGCCGAACTACGCGAACCACACCGGATCGCCCGCTACCTCGAAGAGCTGGCGGGGGCCTACCACCGTTTCTACGGTGCGTGTCGAGTACTTCCACAAGGAGACGAGGAGCCCGGACCTGTGAACACCGCACGACTGGCGTTGGGGAACGCGACCCGGCAGGTCCTGGCCAACGGCCTCGAACTGCTCGGGGTCAGCGCACCGGAGCGCATGTGAGCGCACATCCGGCAGGACCCAAGCATGCCGATGCCCCCTCGAAAGAGTCGATGTCCCATCGCCCGGCCGACGCGTCGGAGATGACGACGCTGCCCGAGCAGGTGTGGCCCCGCAACGCCGAGCGCGGGGAGGACGGAACCGTCCGTCTCGCCGGAGTGTCGGTCACCGATCTCGCGGAGCAGTACGGCACACCGCTGTTCGTCATCGACGAGGACGACTTCCGTTCGCGCTGCCGTGAGATGGCCGCCGCATTCGGGGCACCCGAGCGAGTTCACTACGCCTCCAAGGCTTTCCTGTGCGGAGAGATCGCACGCTGGGTGGCCGACGAAGGTCTCTCACTCGACATCTGCTCCGGAGGCGAGCTGGCCATCGCGTTGGCCGCCGGATTCCCGGCCGACCGAATTGCCATGCACGGCAACAACAAATCGGTCGCCGAGCTCGAGGCGGGCGTGCGCGCAGGCGTCGAGCATGTGGTACTCGATTCCAACATCGAGATCGACCGTCTCGACGGCGTCGCCGGTGCGGCCGGTGTGGTGCAAGACGTTCTGATTCGCATCACCGTCGGTGTCGAGGCGCATACGCACGAGTTCATCGCCACCGCGCACGAGGATCAGAAGTTCGGCTTCTCGCTCGCCGACGGCTCGGCGCTCGAAGCTGTTCGGCGCGTGTTCGCTGCCGACAACCTTCGACTCGTCGGACTGCACAGTCACATCGGTTCGCAGATATTCGAGGTGGACGGCTTCGAGTTGGCAGCGCACAAGGTCATCGGGCTGCTGCGAGACATCGTCTCGGAGTTCGGCGTCGACAAGACGGCGCAGATCTCGACACTCGATCTCGGTGGCGGCATGGGTATTTCGTACGTGCCGAGTGATGATCCGCCGCCGGTGGAGCAGCTCGCGGCGAAGCTGACCGCCATCGTGGAGACCGAGTCCGCTGCAGTGGGTCTGCCGGTCCCGACGATCGCCGTCGAGCCGGGCCGCGCCATCGCCGGACCGGGCACCGTCACGCTCTACGAGGTCGGCACGATCAAGGATGTCACCGTCGACAAGTCGACGCGCAGGCGCTATGTCAGCGTCGACGGCGGCATGAGCGACAACATCCGAACCTCGCTGTACCAGGCCGAATACGACTGTCGGCTGGTCTCGCGCTCGAGCGATGCCGAGGCCGTCGTGGCTCGGGTGGTCGGAAAGCACTGCGAGAGCGGCGACATCGTCATCAAGAACACATGGATGCCGGCAGACGTCGGGCCGGGTGACCTGCTCGCGGTGGCGGCCACCGGGGCGTACTGCTACTCCATGTCCAGTCGCTACAACCTGCTGACGCGGCCCGCTGTGGTTGCGGTCAAGGATGGGCGATCGCGCCTGATCCTGCGGCGGGAAACCATCGAAGATCTGCTCAGCTTGGAGGTTCAGCCATGACATCGAAGCCGATAGGCGTCGCCGTACTCGGACTCGGAAACGTCGGCAGCGAGGTCGTTCGAATCCTCACCGAGAACGCCGAGGACTTCGAAGCGAGAATCGGTGCGCCACTGGAAATTCGAGGCATCGCTGTGCGTCGGGTCGACGGCGATCGTGGAGTTCCGGCCGAGCTGCTCACCGACGATCCGGCCGAGCTCGTCGGCCGCGACGACGTCGACATCGTCGTCGAGGTTCTCGGCGGCATCGACATTCCCCGCAAGCTGGTGCTCTCTGCCCTGGAGAAGGGTAAGTCCGTCATCACGGCGAACAAGGCCCTGCTGGCCGAGTACACCGGAGAACTGGCCGACGCGGCCGAGAAGTCGCGTGCCGACCTGTATTTCGAGGCCGCCGTGGCCGGAGCAATTCCTGTGGTTCGTCCGCTGATGCAGTCCCTCGCGGGTGACCGCGTGAACAAGGTCGCAGGCATCGTCAACGGCACCACCAACTTCATCCTCTCTGCCATGGACGAGACCGGCGCGGACTACGCCGAAACCCTCGCCGAGGCGGGGCGTCTGGGTTACGCCGAGGCCGACCCGACCGCCGACGTCGAAGGCTACGACGCTGCATCGAAGGCCGCCATCCTGGCGTCCATCGCGTTCCACACGCGAGTCACTGCCGGTGACGTCTACCGCGAGGGCATCAGCAAGATCACCTCGGACGATCTCGAGACCGCGAAATCCCTCGACTGCACCATCAAGCTGCTGGCCATCTGCGAGCGGATCGTCACGCCCAAGGGCAAGGAACGAATCTCCGCTCGGGTCTACCCCGCGCTCGTTCCGCTGAACCACCCGTTGGCATCGGTGAACGGTGCGTTCAACGCCGTGGTCGTCGAAGCAGAGGCTGCCGGACGCCTGATGTTCTACGGCCAGGGTGCAGGCGGTGCGCCGACCGCGTCCGCGGTACTCGGCGATCTGGTGATGGCCGCTCGCAACAAGTTCTACGGCGGACGAGGCCCACTCGAATCCAAGTACGCCAAGCTCAAGGTGGCCCCCATGGGTGACATCCTCACTCGCTACTACGTCAGCATGCAGGTGGCGGACAAGCCCGGCGTTCTCGCCACCGTTGCGGCCGAATTCTCCAAGCGCGACGTCAGCATCTCCACGGTGCGTCAGCAGGGCTCGGGTGACGGAGCCAGGCTCGTCGTCGTCACCCACCTCGCGGCCGACTCCGCACTGTCCGACACCGTTGCATCCCTCGAGCAGCTCGACGTCGTCGTTCACGTCGCCAGCGTTCTCCGATTGGAAGGCACCACCGTATGAAAGTCCACACCCCCTGGCCCGGTCTGATCGAGGCATACCGTTCGCGTCTGGCGATCGGCCCGGACTGGAAGACCGTCACGCTGCGCGAGGGCGGCACTCCGCTGTTGCCGGCCGGGCACCTGTCCGAACTGACCGGGTGCACAGTGCATCTGAAGGTCGAAGGCCTCAACCCCACCGGCTCCTTCAAGGACCGCGGGATGACCATGGCCGTCACCGACGCGCTCGCCCGAGGTCAGGAGGCCGTTCTTTGCGCCTCGACCGGCAACACCTCGGCCTCCGCAGCCGCCTATGCGGCCAAGGCCGGAATGAGCTGTGCCGTACTGGTTCCGCAGGGCAAGATCGCCATGGGCAAGCTCGCTCAGGCAGTCATGCACGGAGCGAAGATCATTCAGGTGCAGGGCAACTTCGACGATTGCCTCGAGCTGGCCCGCAAGACCACGGCCGAGTTCCCGACCATCGGTCTGGTCAACTCCGTCAATCCTGTTCGCATCGAAGGCCAGAAGACTGCGGCCTTCGAGATCTGTGACGCCCTCGGCGACGCACCGGACATCCATGCACTGCCGGTCGGCAACGCAGGCAACATCACCGCGTACTGGCGCGGTTACTCGGAGTACTTCCGTGACGGTCTCACCACGCGCAAGCCACGGATGCTCGGAGTCCAGGCCGCAGGCGCCGCACCTCTGGTTCACGGTGCGCCGGTGAAGGACCCGGAAACGATCGCCACTGCGATCCGGATCGGCTCGCCCGCATCCTGGAACGGTGCCGTCAACGCCAAGGAAGAATCGAACGGAGCCTTCCGCGCAGCGACCGACGAGGAGATCCTCGAGGCGTACCGATTGATCGCGAAGACCGAGGGCGTGTTCGTCGAGCCCGCTTCCGCGGCCAGTGTCGCCGGGCTCCTCGCAGCACGAAAGGAAGGCTGGCTCGAACCCGGCCTGACCGTCGTGTGCACGGTCACCGGAAACGGCCTCAAGGATCCCGACACAGCACTGTCGGGAATGCCTGTGGTGGAACCCATTTCGGTCGATCCCGTCGCTGTCGCGGCTGCGCTCGAGCTGGCCTGAGTTGACGGAATCTCCGGCCATGACGACGACACTCCCCATCGGGCTCACGGTCACCGCGCGCGTCCCGGCGTCCAGTGCCAACATCGGACCCGGATTCGACAGTCTCGGAATCGCTTTGGGGCTGTACGACGAGATCGAGGTCACGACCACCGCGTCGGGACTTCGGATTCACGTCGACGGTGAGGGTTCGGCGGACGTGCCGTGGGGCCCGACGCATCTGGTGGTGCGCGCCATCGAGCGGGGACTCGAAGCGGCCGGAGTGTGGGCCGACGGCCTGGATGTTCACTGCCGCAACGTGATTCCCCATTCGAGGGGGCTCGGTTCCTCGGCGTCGGCTGTGGTCGGGGGCCTCGCTGCCGCCAACGCGCTCGCCGCGAAAGTGGATCGGTCGCTCGCACTGTCGGAGAGCCAGCTCGTCCAGCTGTCGTCGGAGTTCGAGGGTCATCCCGACAACGCGTCGGCGAGTTGCCTCGGCGGTGCGGTCGTGTCGTGGAGCGAACCGCCCAATGCCAGTGTGACGGCGCGGAAGTACGCAGCGGTACGGCTCGAGGTGCATCCGAGCATCAAGGTCGTCGTGCTCGTACCGTCCGAACGCTCATCGACGTCGCACACCCGGGGACTGTTGCCCGAGTTGGTGCCCCATCGTGACGCGGCCTTCAACGTCAGCCGGAGCGCGCTCGCGGTGGTGGCACTGACCGAGCGTCCGGATCTGTTGATGTCCGCGACGGAGGACCTGCTGCATCAAGGTCAGCGCGCTCAGGCGTTACCCGACACCACTCGCTGGATCGCCACCTTGCGCGCGCGGTCCATCGCGGCGGTTGTGTCCGGCGCGGGACCGACGGTCATGGCGCTGTGCACCGAGGAGTTTCCGGCCGATCTGCGTGACGCCGCATCGGCCGAGGGGTGGCGGGTCCTCGACCTCGACGTGGCCGACGGAGTCACCGTCGCGTGACAAACGCGTCAGTAGGGTTCTTGCCGAGTGGGGACAACGGCGCTATGGTGAACCCTGTCCGTACATCGTGCGCTTCAGACGCCGGTTTCGTCAGGGCAATCAGGTCGCTGTATTCGGGGGATTCAAACGTCCGAGTGATGTGACGCTCCTGACTCGATCCTCCCCGTGGTTCTCTGCGGTCTCGGATCGATGGTGTCGTCGACGGAGTGCGTCGAACATGAACGGCAATATCCGAGCTCGGCAGAACGCCGAACTGCGGAACGAACCCTCGGCTGCGCATCGAGCGAGCGAGGGAAGGAAAGGACCTCCGTGACCGATACGGAACTTATCTCTGCGCCCGAAACGTCACGCCGACGTGCCGGCCTGTCCGGAATGGTTCTCACCGAGCTGCGCAGCCTCGCTGGTGAACTCGGCATCAAGAGCGTTTCCGGTATGCGCAAGGGCGATCTGATCGCTGCGATCTCCGAGCGGCAATCGGGCAGCGCACCGGCCAAGTCGGACGCACCGAAGTCGGACGCACCGAAGTCCGACGCACCCAGGTCGCGTCGCGCCGCTGCATCCGCGCCCGCCGTCGAAGATCGGCCTGCAGCCGAGGCGGCACCGAAGCAGTCGGCTCCCGAAGCGCCGTCCTCGGACGCCCCCGCGGCGCAGTCGGGCGATTCTGCCGATGCGGCTCCCGAGACGGGTCGCCGGACACGCGGCCGTCGTGCCGCAGGTCGTCGCGCCGGTGCTCCCGATCAACTCCCACTCGACGACAGCAACGATTCGTCCGGATCCGCTCCCGCGGCGGCCGATTCGCCCGCAGCCGCGCCGCAGACGGAGAAGCCGGACGAGACCGGCGACAACGCCGCCACCGAGCGCCCGCGCCGTAGCCGCGGCGAACGCAACCGCCAGGACGGGTCGGAACGCGAACCGCGTGACGCCGACGGCACCCGCGACAACGCGAGCCGCGACTCCGGAAACCGCAATCAGGGCGACCGGGACGGCTCCAACCGCGAGAACGGCAACCGTGACAACGGAAACCGCAATCAGGGCGACCGGGACAACTCCAACCGGGACAGCGGCGGCCGCAATCAGGGCGGTCGCAATCGCAACCAGGGTGACGGTCGCAACGAGGACCGCAACAACGGTCCGCGTGACAACCGCGACAACAACCAGGACGACGACGGTGAAGGCCGCGGACGCCGGGGACGTCGGTTCCGCGAACGCCGTCGCGGACGTGACCGTGGCGAAGGCAACGAGGGTGGCGGTGGCCGCGAGCGCGACACCGAGATTCGCGAAGACGATGTTCTGCAGCCGGTAGCCGGCATCCTCGACGTCCTCGACAACTACGCGTTCGTCCGTACCTCCGGCTACCTCGCCGGACCCAACGACGTCTACGTCTCGATGAACCTCGTCCGCAAGAACGGCCTTCGACGCGGCGACGCGGTGACCGGCGCGGTTCGAGTGGCACGCGAAGGTGAGCAGTCGAGCCAGCGGCAGAAGTTCAACCCGCTCGTGCGTCTGGACACCGTCAACGGGGGAGAGGTCGAGGCCGCGCGCAAGCGTCCGGAATTCGGCAAGCTCACCCCGCTGTACCCCAATCAGCGACTGCGCCTCGAGACGCAGCAGAACATCCTGACCACGCGCATCATCGACCTGGTGATGCCGATCGGCAAGGGTCAGCGCGCGCTCATCGTCAGCCCGCCGAAGGCTGGTAAGACAAGCGTTCTGCAGGCCATCGCCAACGCGATCGCCATCAACAATCCCGAGTGCTACCTGATGGTCATCCTCGTCGACGAGCGTCCCGAGGAAGTGACGGACATGCAGCGCTCCGTCAAGGGCGAGGTCATCGCGTCGACGTTCGACCGGCCGCCGGGCGACCACACCGCGGTGGCCGAGTTGGCGATCGAGCGGGCGAAGCGTCTGGTCGAAGCCGGCCAGGACGTGGTGGTTCTGCTCGACTCGATCACCCGTCTGGGACGCGCGTACAACAACAGCTCGCCCGCATCGGGCCGAATCCTGTCCGGTGGTGTCGACTCGACGGCTCTGTACCCGCCGAAACGATTCCTCGGCGCGGCTCGAAACATCGAGCACGGTGGATCGTTGACGATCATCGCCACGGCCATGGTCGAAACCGGATCCACCGGCGATACCGTGATCTTCGAGGAGTTCAAGGGCACCGGTAACGCCGAGCTCAAGCTCGATCGCAAGATTGCCGAACGCCGCGTGTTCCCGGCAGTGGACATCAACCCGTCGAGCACCCGTCACGACGAGTTGCTCCTCGCTCCCGACGAGGCTGCCGTTGTGCACAAGCTGCGGCGCGTGTTGTCCGGACTGGACTCGCATCAGGCCATCGACCTGCTGGTCGACCGCCTGAAGAAGAGCAAGAACAACCTCGAGTTCCTGATGGAAGTCTCCAAGACTGCGCCGGGCGGGACGAACGACTGACAGTTGTTCTCCGGATCTTTCGTCCGGGGAACAAGCCGACAGGTGCGCGCGTTGTAAGCATCTGTCGGCACAGAAGTACCGGCGATTAGCAGGTCAGATGCACGCTCTGGCATAATCAACGGCCGAGTCCGGTTCCGGTTCACGTCTTCGATCGGCGAAGACGACCCGGCGACCACTAGAGAGAACGGTAAGGACACCATGAAGGCAGGAATTCACCCCGACTACACACTGACGACAGTCGTCTGTGGTTGCGGCAATACTTTCGAGACCCGAAGCACCACAGACAAAGAGCGCATCAGCGTCGAGGTCTGCTCGCAGTGCCACCCCTTCTACACCGGCAAGCAGAAGATTCTCGACACCGGCGGCCGCGTCGCTCGCTTCGAGGCTCGCTACGGCAAGCGCGCCGGCAAGAAGGCCGACGCAGACAGCTAGCTGTTTCGCCGACGCCCGTCCTGTGCATCACAGGACGGGCGTCGGCTTTTTTGTGTCCACATCCAGTTGCACCGGCGTTCGAGAGTGAGTCATCAACATGGCGAGAACAGACAAGCCTTCGGCCATCGACGACATCCTCGCCGAACACTCCGGGCTCGAGCAGCAACTCGCCGATCCAGCTCTGCACAACGATCCCTCGGCTGCCCGCAGAGCAGGCAAGAGATTCGCCGAACTGGCCCCCATCATGTCCGCGCACACCAAGCTGACCTCCGCGCAGGACGACCTCGAAGCCGCGCGTGAGTTGGCGGCCGACGATTCGTCGTTCGCGTCCGAGATTCCCGACCTCGAGGCGACGGTGGTGCAGCTCGAGCAGACTCTGACCGACTTGCTTGCTCCCCGTGACCCGCACGACGGCGACGACATCGTGATGGAGGTCAAGTCGGGTGAGGGCGGCGAGGAATCGGCGCTCTTCGCGGCCGATCTCGCACGGATGTACGTGCGCTACGCGGAACGCCGTGGATGGCGTGTCGAGGTTCTCGACGCCAACGTCTCGGACCTCGGCGGATACAAGGACGCGACGCTGTCGATCAAGACCAAGGATCCTCTCGACGGCGTGTGGGCGCGGCTGAAGTTCGAGGGCGGCGTCCACCGCGTGCAGCGGGTGCCGGTCACCGAATCGCAGGGACGCGTGCACACCTCTGCGGCCGGAATCCTGGTGTATCCCGAACCGGACGAGGTCGAAGAGGTTCAGATCGACGAGACCGATCTGCGCATCGACGTGTATCGCTCATCCGGCAAGGGCGGCCAGGGCGTCAACACCACCGACTCCGCGGTTCGGCTCACACACCTTCCCACGGGCATCGTGGTGACCTGCCAGAACGAGCGCTCCCAGCTGCAGAACAAGGCACGAGCGATGCAGGTTCTCGCAGCTCGCCTGCAGGCGGCCGCAGAGGAAGCAGCCAACGAAGAGGCCTCGGCCGGACGAGCCAGCCAGGTGCGTACCGTCGACCGCTCGGAGCGGATCAGAACCTACAACTTCCCCGAGAACCGCATCACGGACCACCGCATCGGGTTCAAGGCGCACAACCTCGACGCCCTGCTCGACGGCGAAATGGATGCGTTGCTCGACGCGCTGGCCAAGGCGGACCGCGACGCGCGCATGCAAGCAGAGTAACTGCGGCACAGAGCTTTACAGATTTCGCCGGGCTGATTCACCGATCGGTGCGATACCCTGGCGGCCAGGTTCGACCCCGTAACAGCGCCCGAGAGGCACACCAGACATGAACCAGGCCTTGACTCCCGCAGGCGAGAACGCCGTGTCCGAGCTGTCGTCGCGCTACGGCGTCTCGACCGATGCCGTCCGCACGATGCTCGATGCCGTCAACAACGGCCGCGGCACCATGGCTCAGTTCAACATCCCTGAGCTCGGCGGCAGTGGGCAGTGGATGCGCGGCGGAATGACCATGGTGGGCAACATGTTCGATCACGGACTCAAGAGCCGGGTCGACGGCCTCTGTCGAGACCTGTCTGCAGTGCTGGCGCAGCATCAGGTGTACCCGCCCAGAGAAACCGGTGGCAGCTCGTTCGGTGGCAACTCGTACGGCGGCTCGTGGTGGCCGTCGGAACTCGGTGCGCCGAGCTCGAGCGGTGGTCAGAACGGCTCGCAGTACGCGGTGTTCCCGGGATCTCGACGCCTCGCCGTGTCGGCAGGCGGTGAACTGGCCGTCTACGACACTCTCGATCACTCCATCGGCGGAGTCCAGCAACAGCAGGGCGGTGGACCGGGCTCGCTCGAGTTCACCAGCCAGTACGGCACGTTCACCGCAGGCAGCCTGCCTCGCGTCGACCAACCGTCGAGCGGAACGAACTCGCAGAACCGGTCGACGCCGCAATCCGCTCCGCAGACCTACGCGCAACCGTCCTCGTCGCAGCAGTCTCCGCAGTCCTCGAACCAGTCGCCTCGGAGCGACCCGTCAGGCGTGGACATCTCCGACATCACGGCGGCGATCGAGGCTCTCGCAGGTTTGCACGCGAAGGGCTTCCTCACCGACGACGAGTTCTACGCCAAGAAGTCGGAGTTGCTGGGACGCGTGTGACCGGGTTGTCGGTGGCTCGTGGCAGTCTGTACGGGTGAGCCGCAAGCCGTTACGTCTGGCCATCCTCGAAGCAACGTCGATGCTCGATGCTGCCGGTGTGCCGAGCCCGCGGGTCGATGCGGAACTGCTCGCCGCACACCTCGTCGGCGTGGACCGCGGCCGTCTCGGTCTGGTTCCTCTCGTCGAACCCGAGGTTGTCGAGGCGTACTTCCGAACTGTCGAGCAGCGCGCGAAACGCATTCCGCTGCAATACATCACGGGAACGACCTCGCTGGGCAACATCGACGTCGAAGTGGGGCCGGGCGTGTTCGTGCCCCGGCCGGAAACCGAATTGTTGTTGGCCTGGGCTCTGGCGTTCCTCGAGAACGTCGACCACCACCCGCCGGTGATTCTCGATCTGTGCACGGGCTCGGGCGCATTGGCACTGGCGATCGCCAACGCTCGGCCGGACGCCGTCGTCCATGCCGTCGAGCTCGACCCGTCGGCATTGGCGTGGGCTCGGCGCAATGCGGACCTGCGCAGCGGCCACGGCGATACCCCGATCACACTGCACCACGGCGATGTCACGGCTCGAGATCTGTTGACCGAACTCGACGGTGCAGTCGACATGATCGTCGCCAACCCGCCCTACATTCCGGAGGGGGCAGACCTCGATCCCGAGGTGATCGATCACGATCCGCACATGGCGCTGTTCGGCGGTTCGGACGGCCTGTCGGTCATCGAACCGATGGTCGGCAACATCGCCCGCTGGCTTCGGATCGGCGGCGGCGTCGCCATCGAACACGACGACTCCAATGGCAGCGAGGTGGCGGCGCTGCTGTCTCGACGACGAGTGTTCACCGAGGTCACCGCGCATCCGGATCTGGCGGGTAGGCCCCGGTTCGTCGTCGCAGCACGGGCACAGCCGGCCCAGGCCTGACGACGGGAACGGCAGGCAGACGACACCTGACATCACTTCGTTATCGAAGGTGGAAGGATAGGTGCCGTGAGTACCGTCTACGACTGCCGCGAAGCCGACGCGCGCGCTGCCGGATTGACCGCTGCCCGCGGTGCCCTCAAGTCCGGCCGACTCGTCGTCATGCCTACCGACACCCTGTACGGGATCGCCGCCGATGCATTCGACGGCAGCGCTGTCACCGATCTGCTGCGAGCCAAGGGCAGGGGACGCGATATGCCGGTTCCCGTGCTCGTCGGTTCGTGGAACACCATCGACGGCCTGGTCCAGAGTGTCCGGCCACGCACCCGAGACCTGATACGCGCCTTCTGGCCCGGCGCACTGAGCATCGTCGTGCAGCAGGCTCCATCCCTGGCCTGGGATCTGGGCGACGCTCAGGGCACCGTGATGTTGCGGATGCCGCTACACCCGGTTGCGCTCGAGCTGTTGCGCGAGGTCGGCCCGCTCGCGGTGTCCAGTGCCAACATCTCCGGCAGTCCACCCGCCACCACCGTCACGGAGGCTCGGGATCAACTCGGCGGCTCGGCCGCGGTCTACCTGGACGGGGGACCGGCCGATCACGCGGTGGCGTCGACCATCGTCGATCTGACGAGCGATCGAGCACGAATTCTGCGGGTCGGTGCCATTCCCACCGAGAAGATTGCCGAGGTTCTCGGTGTCACCGCCGAAAGCCTGGTCCCGGGAGCGTCCTGACATGCCCGTCCGTGCCGCATGAGTGTCGAGTTGCTGGCCCAGTCGAATCTGGGGGCAGGTGTTCCCATTCGGGAGCTACTGCTGGTCTTTCTCACTGCCGCCGTCGTCACGTTCTTCGCTACCGGGGGAGTCCGAGTGGCGGCGATCAAGTTCGGTGCTGTTGCCGTTCCCCGCGATCGTGACGTCCACGTGCAGGCCACCCCGAGGCTCGGGGGAGTGGGCATCTACGTGGGCATGCTCGCCGCCCTGCTGTTCGCGTCGCAGCTGCCTGCCCTCGCCCGGGGTTTCGACGTCGCCTACAACCGCGACATTCCGGCCGCGCTGGTTGCCGGCTTCGTGATCGTGCTGGTCGGTGTCATCGACGACCGGTGGGGTCTGGATGCGCTGACCAAGTTCGTCGGCCAGGTGACGGCGGCCGGAGTCCTCGTCATTATGGGCGTCAGCTGGGTCGTGCTCTACCAGCCGTGGGGAGGCGAGCCCGGTCAACCGGGTAGCACCCTGGTGCTCGACCAACTGCAAGCCGGACTGGTGACCGTGCTGATCACCGTCGTGATCGTCAATGCGATGAACTTCGTCGACGGACTGGACGGGCTGGCGGCCGGCCTCGGGCTCATTTCCTCGGTGGCGATCTGCATCTTCTCGGTGGGGTTGCTGCAGGAGCAGGGGGGAGACGTCGGCGTCTACCCACCGGCGCTGATCGCAGCGGCGCTGGCGGGCGCGTGCCTGGGGTTTCTGCCACACAACTTTCAACCCGCTCGCATCTTCATGGGCGATTCGGGATCGATGCTCATCGGTCTGACGCTCGCCACGATCTCGACCAGTGCGTCCGGGCGGATCCCGCTGACGGCGTACGGCCCGCGCGATCTGCTGGGTCTACTGTCGCCGCTTCTGCTGGTCGGCGCTGTGATGCTCATCCCGATTCTGGACCTGCTGCTGGCTGTCATTCGCCGCACCCGGGCCGGCCGGAGTCCCTTCAGCCCCGACAAGATGCACCTGCACCATCGGCTGCTGCAGATCGGCCATTCGCATCGGCGAGTGGTGTTGGTGATCTACCTGTGGGTCGGTGTCCTCGCCTTCGGGGCAGTCGGGTCGTCTCTGTTGGACCGCCGAATAGTGGTGCTCCTGGTCGCAGCGGGTCTGGTGTTCGCACTGGTCGTGACAGCTGTACCCACCTTGAGGGTGGACCGATCGCATGGCTCGGAACCGCGAAGCGCTCGACGGGGCGGCTGATCCCGTCCGCTGGTCCCGGCCGCGTCCTGGGTACCCTCGACAACTGTGACCTTCACTCCTCAGTCCATGCCCGACCAATTCGCGCCGCTTCGCGCCGCAGTTCGATACGGACTCATCGGACTGGTGGTACTGACGGTGGTGTGCGTCGGAATCTCCGTCGCCGCGGCCGGCACGCCCGGCTTGTGGGGATCGCTCATCGGCGTGGCCATCGGCGGCGGCTTTGTCATCACGACGGCGTTGTCGGTTGCGCTCACCACCCGTTTTCCTGCTTCGGCCGTCGGAGCGCTGCTGCTCGGCGGTTGGCTGGTGAAGATGGTCATCGCGCTGATCGTGCTGGTCGCACTCAAGGACGCCGACTTCTACAACCGCTACTCGTTGGGGCTGACCATCTTGGGAGCTCTCGTCGTCGTGCTTGGCGCCGAGGTCTTCGGGGTCGTCAAGACGAAGGTCGCCTACGTGGACAGCGTTCCCGGCGAGGCCAAGACCGACGATCTGTAGTACGACAAGCTGTCGTAATCGGTTAAGCTGAGGGCCGCCTACACAACGTCGTAGTTCTGTTGATAAAGTTTGCATCAAGCGGTGGGCAAGACTGGGACGAAAGAGACTTTTTCCCTGGACTGGACCCCCGCAGGTAGCAGTCAGCGTGAGCTTCCTTACAGTAGGCCCGGAGTCATCGACTTCGGCAACGTAAGGTTCCGCCCTGAGAGTTGCCGAGTCGACGTGAGTCGCCGACACCCGACAGACGCTTGGCCGATGAAGACCGGGCCTCAGCCTCTGACGATTGCGAGCCGATTTTCGTCGACTTGATAGATCGTCATTGTCCGATCGAACCGCAGTCGCTACCGGCTGCGGCCCGAACACGGGAGAGACCGCTGAGCGTCACCACCCTGGCTGCGGAATACAGTCCGCCGTCACTATCCGATTTCTTTCCTCCCGCGGTGCTGTTCGAGGGGACCCCGTTCGAGCTCGACAGGCTGATGCTCATCCGCATCCTGATGTCGGCGATTCTGATCATCTTCATGGTGGTTGCCCTCCGCAGCCCGAAGATCGTTCCGCGTGGTCTTCAGAACGTCGGAGAGATCGCTCTCGATTTCGTTCGGATCCACGTCGCAGAAGATGTGCTCGGTAAAGAACAGGGTCGTCGGTTCCTGCCCGTCATCATGACCATCTTCTTCACTGTGTTCGCGGTGAACGCGAGCGCCGTCATTCCGTTTCTGAACATCTCGTCGAATGCCCGCATCGGTCTACCGATCGTGCTCGCCGCGGTTGCGTACGTCGCGTTCATCTACGCAGGTGTCAAGAAGTTCGGCGTCGGGAAGTTCGTCAAGGGCACCATCGTCATCCCGGGCATTCCGCCTGCGATGCACGTGCTGCTGATCCCGCTGGAGTTCGTCTCGAACTTCGTACTGCGTCCGTTCACACTGACGGTGCGTCTGCTCGCCAACATGCTGGCCGGCCACATCATGCTCGTGCTGTTCTTCAGCGCGACCCAGTTCTTCCTCTTCGAGGCGTCGGCCGGGCTGAAGATCTTCGCAGCACCCTCGCTCATCATGGGCTTCTTGTTCACGATGTTCGAGATGCTGGTGATCTTCCTCCAGGCCTACATTTTCGCGCTGCTCACGGCGATCTACATCGATCTGTCGCTGCACGCCGACTCGCACTGACCGACCAACTGACCGAACCAGCTACACCGCCACCTCCGACACCCGGATGTGGACCGAAGAAAGGGAACGGAAAACCCAATGAGCCTTGAAGTTCTGGCCCAGGCGCAGGAAATCACCGCAAACGGATACGGCGCCATCGGCTACGGCCTCGCAGCGATCGGCGGCGGCATCGGCCTCGGCCTGGTCGTCGCCAAGAACATGGAAGCAACCGCTCGTCAGCCCGAGCTGGCCGGTCAGCTCCGTACCACCATGTTCCTCGGCATCGCATTCACCGAGTCCCTCGCCCTGATCGGCCTCGTCGCCGGCTTCATTCTCTGAGAGCGCGATGACAAACGCGATTACGTTGCTGGCGGCGGAGGGGGAGGAATACAACCCTCTTCTGCCCGCAACCTACGACATCGTTTGGTCGATCGTCTGTGTCGCGGCAATCGGCTTCCTCTTCTGGAAGTACGTGGTGCCGCGCTTCACCAAGGTTCTCGCTGAGCGTTCCGAGCTCATCGAAGGCGGAATCAAGAAGGCCGAAGAGGCACAGGCAGAAGCCAAGGCTGCACTTGAGCAGTACCACGCTCAGCTGGCCGACGCCCGTTCCGAGGCCGCGCAGATCCGTGAGGAAGCGCGCACCCAGGGACAGGCGATTCTCGCCGAGATGAAGGAAAAGGCGCAGGAAGAAAGCGACCGGATCGTGGCCGCAGGTCACAATCAGCTCGTTGCTCAGCGTCAGCAGATCGTCACCGAGCTTCGGGGAGATCTGGGACGCACGGCCGTCGAACTCGCTGAGAAGGTCATCGGAGAGCAGTTGTCCGACGACGCGAAGCGTTCCAGTTCGATCGATCGCTTCCTCAACGAGTTGGATTCCGTCACCGCGGACTCCGCATCCGGAAAGTGAGTCGAACCATGTACGCAACTTCTCGTGAGGCACTCGCCCGCACGCGGTCGGTTGCCCACGAAGCTCTGGGGTCCGCGTCGGCAGGCGAGGCAACAGCCGTCGCTGCTCAGACCGGTGCCGAGTTGTTCGCCGTCGTCGAGACTCTCGACGCGCAGCGCACGTTGCGTACCGCTCTCGCCGATTCGTCGGTCGAGGGCGTTCGGCGAAGCGATCTGGCCGGAGAGGTCTTCTCCGGCCAGGTGTCGAGTGCAACGGCGACGATCGTCAAGGCCGCTGCCGGCGAAAGCTGGTCCACCGCTCGCGACCTGCTGAACTCGCTGGTCGAGCTGGGACGTGAAGCTCTGCTTCGCGCCGCGGCCGATCAGGATCAGCTGGACACGGTCGAGGACGAACTGTTCCGACTGGGGCGGATCGTGGCGGCCAACCCGCAGCTCGAGCAGGCCCTGTCGGATCGCTCGAAGCCTTCGCAGGCCAAGCGTGAACTGCTCGGTCGCCTGCTCTACGGCAAGGTCACCGCGGTCACCGAGGCGCTCGCAGTTCAGGCTGTGACGCGTCCACGGAAGGCGGCTCCCGCCGACGTACTGAACGGACTGGCCGACCTGGCCGCCGAACAGCGCGACCGCGCGGTTGCACACGTCCGCAGCGCAGCCCCACTGAGCGACAGTCAGCTCGAGAAGCTGACGGCAACCTTGACCCGCACGTACGGCAAGCAGGTCACGGTGCATGTAGAGGTCGATACCGAACTGCTCAGCGGACTTGTCGTTCGTATCGGCGACGAGGTCATCGACGGTAGCGGGGCAGGCCGCCTCGCTGCATTGCGAAAGACGCTCAAATAGTCCGACACGGACACAGTAACGAGAAGAAGCGTCTCGACTTTCGAGACATTTCACCCCGCGATCATTTGAAGGAAGAGCAGGAAACACTATGGCGGAGCTGACGATCTCCTCCGACGAGATCCGTAGCGCGATCGATAACTTCACCGCGAGCTACTCACCGGAGTCTTCCCGCGAGGAGGTCGGCACGGTTACGGACACGAGCGACGGAATCGCTCACGTGTCCGGATTGCCGTCGGCGATGTCCAACGAACTCCTGGAATTCCCCGGCGGAGTTCTCGGTGTCGCGCTGAACCTGGATGCCACCGAAATCGGTGCCGTCATCCTCGGTGACTACGAGCACATCGAAGAAGGCCAGGAAGTCAAGCGCACCGGAGACGTGCTGTCGGTCCCCGTGGGCGACGGCTACCTCGGTCGCGTCGTGGACCCCCTGGGCAAGCCCATCGACGGCCTCGGCGACATCGAGTCCTCCGAGACCCGCGCCCTCGAACTGCAGGCTGCCTCGGTGCTCGAGCGTCAGCCCGTCGAGGAGCCGCTGCAGACCGGTATCAAGGCGATCGACGCCATGACCCCGATCGGCCGCGGCCAGCGTCAGCTCATCATCGGCGACCGCAAGACCGGCAAGACCGCGGTCTGCATCGACGCGATCCTGAACCAGAAGGCCAACTGGGAGAGCGGTGACGAGAAGAAGCAGGTTCGCTGCATCTACGTCGCCATCGGCCAGAAGGGCTCCACGATCGCAGGCGTCAAGGCTGCACTCGAAGAGCAGGGCGCACTCGAATACACGACCATCGTCGCGGCTCCCGCGTCCGATTCGGCCGGCTTCAAGTGGCTCGCCCCGTACACCGGCTCGGCCATCGGCCAGCACTGGATGTACCAGGGCAAGCACGTCCTCATCGTGTTCGACGACCTGACCAAGCAGGCCGAGGCGTACCGCGCCATCTCGCTGCTGCTGCGTCGTCCGCCGGGCCGCGAGGCATACCCCGGTGACGTCTTCTACTTGCACTCCCGTCTGCTGGAGCGTTCGGCGAAGCTGTCCGACGAGCTCGGTGGCGGATCGTTGACGGCTCTGCCGATCATCGAGACCAAGGCCAACGACGTCTCGGCGTACATCCCGACCAACGTCATCTCCATCACCGACGGTCAGGTCTTCCTGGAGTCGGACCTGTTCAACAAGGGCGTCCGTCCCGCTATCAACGTCGGCATCTCGGTGTCCCGAGTCGGCGGCGCGGCACAGACCAAGGGCATGAAGAAGGTCTCCGGATCTCTTCGCCTGGAGCTCGCTCAGTTCCGCGAGCTGGAAGCCTTCTCGGCGTTCGCTTCCGACCTCGACGCGGCCTCCAAGGCGCAGCTCGAGCGTGGCGCACGTCTGGTCGAGCTGCTCAAGCAGGATCAGTACGCCCCGGTTGCCGTCGAAGATCAGATCGTCTCGATCTGGCTGGCCGGCCAGGGTACGTACGACTCGGTGCCCGTCGGCGACGTGCGTCGCTTCGAGACCGAACTGCTCGAGGATCTGCACCGCAACGCCAGCGGCGTCTACGACAGCATCGCCGGTGGCAAGGCCCTCGACGAGGACAACCAGAAGGCGCTGACCGAGGCGACCGAGAAGTTCAAGGCCGGATTCGTGGACTCGGACGGCAACCGCGTCGTCAACGAGGCCGAGGCAGACACTCTGAACGCCGACGAGGTCAGCCAGGAACAGGTCAACGTCACTCGCAAGACAGTCAGCAAGTAGGCCTGCGATGACAGGTGACAAGACGAGCACAGAAGGGAGCGTGAACAGCTAGATGGCAAGCATTCTCGAGCTTCGCTCCCGCATCAAGTCGGTCAACTCGACCAAGAAGATCACCAAGGCACAAGAGTTGATCGCGACATCGCGAATCACCAAGGCTCAGGCCCGCGTTGCCGCATCGAAGCCGTATGCGGAAGAGATCACCAAGGTCCTCTCCGCGTTGGCGAGTGCATCGAGCTCGCTCGATCACCCGTTGCTCAACGAGCGACCCGAGCCCAAGCGTGCCGCAGTTCTGGTCGTGACCAGCGACCGCGGTATGTGCGGCGGCTACAACTCCAACGTGCTCAAGGAGACGGAGGAGCTGTTCCAGCTTCTCCGTTCCGAGGGCAAGGATCCGGTCATCTACGTTCTGGGCGCAAAAGGCCTGGGCTACTACACATTCCGCGAGCGGGACGTGAAGGGTGCCTGGACCGGCTTCTCTCAGGAGCCCGGATACGCCGACGCGGCCAAGGCCAGTAGGCACCTGGTCGAGCTGTTCATGGCCGGCTCGGGCACCGAGGTCGACGCTCCCAACGGTGAAGGCACCGTCGAGGGCGTGGACGAGTTGCACATCGTCTACACCCGCTTCGTGTCGATGCTCACGCAGAAGCCCGAAGTTCGCCGTATGGCACCGCTCGAGATCTCGTACACCGACGAGGAATTCGAGATGGGTGCAGACGCGTTGAGCGACTCGCCGACCGCAGATGTGCAGGCACAGTACGAGTTCGAGCCGGAAGCGGGAACCCTGCTCTCGGCGCTGCTGCCCAAGTACATCAGCACCAGGATCTACGCGTCGTTGCTCGATGCAGCAGCGTCGGAGTCCGCGGCGCGTCGTACCGCCATGAAGGCGGCGACGGACAACGCGAACGAATTGGTCGAGACCTTGAGCCGTCAGGCCAACCAGGCTCGGCAGGCCCAGATCACCCAGGAAATCAGCGAAATCGTCGGTGGCGCCAACGCGTTGGCCGACAGCGCAGGAAGTGACTAAGCAATGACCGCAGCAGTAGCCCAAGAGAACGCGAGCGGAGCGGACACACAGTCCGGCCGTGTCGTTCGGGTCATCGGCCCCGTTGTGGACGTCGAGTTCCCGCGCGGCTCGATTCCCGCACTGTTCAACGCCCTCAACGCAGAGATCACTCTGCCGACCGTGGCCAAGACCCTGACGCTCGAGGTCGCACAGCACCTCGGCGACAACTTGGTTCGCACCATCTCGATGCAGCCCACCGACGGACTCGTCCGCGGCACTGCAGTCGTCGACTCGGGCAAGCCGATCTCGGTTCCCGTCGGTGACGTCGTCAAGGGCCACGTGTTCAACGCCCTCGGTGACTGCCTGGACACCCCCGGACTCGGCCGCGACGGCGAGCAGTGGGGCATCCACCGCAAGCCACCAGCCTTCGATCAGCTCGAGGGCAAGACCGAGATCCTCGAGACCGGCATCAAGGTCATCGACCTTCTGACCCCGTACGTCAAGGGCGGAAAGATCGGACTGTTCGGTGGTGCCGGTGTCGGCAAGACCGTTCTGATCCAGGAAATGATCACTCGTATCGCACGCGAGTTCTCGGGCACCTCGGTGTTCGCAGGAGTCGGCGAGCGTACCCGTGAGGGCACCGACCTTCACCTCGAGATGGAAGAGATGGGCGTCCTCCAGGACACTGCCCTCGTCTTCGGCCAGATGGACGAGCCGCCCGGCACGCGTATGCGCGTGGCGTTGTCGGCACTGACCATGGCGGAGTACTTCCGCGATGTTCAGGGACAGGACGTTCTTCTGTTCATCGACAACATCTTCCGCTTCACGCAGGCAGGTTCGGAGGTGTCGACCCTTCTCGGTCGTATGCCGTCGGCCGTCGGTTACCAGCCCACGCTGGCGGACGAGATGGGTGAGCTCCAGGAGCGCATCACCTCGACCCGTGGACGCTCGATCACCTCGCTGCAGGCGATCTACGTTCCCGCCGACGACTACACCGACCCGGCCCCGGCCACGACGTTCGCGCACCTCGATGCGACGACCGAGCTCTCGCGTCCGATTTCGCAGATGGGTATCTACCCCGCTGTGGACCCGCTGAGCTCGACCTCGCGAATCCTCGAGCCCGGCATCGTCGGTGCGGAGCACTTCCGCGTCGCCAACGAGGTCAAGCGAATCCTGCAGAAGTACAAGGAGCTGCAGGACATCATCGCCATCCTCGGTATGGACGAGCTCCAGGAAGAGGACAAGGTTCTGGTCGGCCGCGCACGCCGCCTCCAGAAGTTCCTCGGCCAGAACTTCATCGTTGCCGAGAAGTTCACCGGCGAGGCCGGTTCGGTCGTGTCGCTCTCCGACACCATCGAGGCATTCGACAAGGTCACCAAGGGTGAGTACGACCACCTTCCCGAGCAGGCCTTCAACAGCTGTGGCGGTCTCGACGATGTCGAGGCAGCCGCGAAGAAGATGGCCGGAAAGTAGACCGACGTGACTTCTTCCGAGAAGAGCGGCATGGAGGTCTCCCTGGTCGCTGTGGAGCAAAAGCTGTGGTCCGGTACCGCGACCATCGTCAGCGCTCAGACCACCGAAGGTGAGATCGGCATCATGCTGGGCCACGAGCCTGTCCTCGGACAGTTGATCGAGGGTGGCACGGTGTCGATCACCACCACGGATGGCGAGAAGCTCATCGCAGCCGTCCACGGTGGGTTCCTGTCGGTGACCGGCAAGACGGTCACCGTGCTGGCAGAATCGGCCGATTTCGCGGACGACATCGATGTCGAGGCGGCACGGGCTGTAGTGGCAGAGAACGGCGACGACCTCGAGGCCATTGCTGTGGCCAAGGGTCGTGTCCGCGCTGTCGAGCGGTCCTAGGTTCACGAGAAGCCGCGACGAGACCTGCGATGCACTACGGATTGATTGTTCTGATCATTCTGGTTGTGCTGCTCGCAGGGCTCGTCGCGGCTTTTGCGTACCGTCTGATGGTTCTACGGCGCGGGGGGACCGCCGCGATCATGCGGGTATTGCCGACGGACGGTGGGGCCGGTTGGCGTCACGGCATCATTCGGTACGGCGACAACACGCTCGTTTTCTTCAAGCTGTCGAGTCTTCGTCCCGGCCCCGATCATCGGCTGGGTAGACAGGACATTCACGTGGGTGATCGACGAGCCCCACGGGACACCGAGTTCGACATCATGACACCGGACATCGCCGTGTTGGAACTGTCCGACCACGGTAAGTATTTCGAGATCGCCCTGGACAGAAGTGCGTTGACCGCTTTCCTGTCCTGGGTCGAATCTCGTCCCTCCGGTCGGTCGCGTCGCCGCCGACCGGCTGCCTGATCAGCTGTTGTCGGTAGTCGGATCGCTCGAAGTTCGGCTCGATCCGGGAACCCACTGGACGTCGCCCTCGGGGTTGGCGTAGCGGCTGAGAATGAACAGTAGATCCGAGAGTCGGTTGAGGTATTTCGCCGGCAATGCACTCGTGGTCTCCGGGCTCGCGTGCACCGCAGCCCATGCCGACCGCTCCGCCCGTCGGGCCACCGTTCGCGACACGTGTAGCAACGCTCCCAGCGGCGTTCCGCCCGGCAGAATGAACGACGTCAGTGCGGGGAGATCCTCGTTGAACTCGTCGCACCAGCCTTCGAGGCGGTCGACGTAGCTCTGATCGATGCGCAGAGGCGGGTACTGCGGATTCTCGACGACCGGAGTCGACAGATCGGCCCCCGCGTCGAACAGATCGCTCTGGATGGTGCGGATCACCGAATGCACCGATTCGGGCGGATTGCCCAGTGCGAGAACCACACCGAGGCTCGCGTTGGTCTCGTCGCAGTCCGCGTAGGCAACGAGTCGTTCGTCGTTCTTGGACACCCTCGAGAAATCGCTCAGCCCGGTGGTCCCGTCGTCGCCGGTTCTCGTATAGATGCGGGTGAGGTGGACGGCCATGCGCGCTACGGTACCGCGCGGGTGTCGGCCGGTCCCGCTGGCTACGCTGTCGACGTGAGTGAACGCTTTTTGGTCAACGGTGGAAATCGCCTCGTCGGTGAGGTGGCGGTCGGTGGTGCGAAGAACAGCGTCCTCAAATTGATGGCTGCAGCGCTGCTGGCAGAGGGCACCAGCACGATCACCAACTGCCCCGACATCCTGGACGTGCCACTGATGGCAGAAGTGCTGCGTGGGCTCGGCTGTGAGGTCGAGTTGGAGGGATCGGTCGTTCACATCACCACTCCGGCCATGCCGAAGTATCACGCCGATTTCGCGGCAGTTCGCCAGTTCCGAGCTTCGGTGTGCGTGTTGGGGCCGCTGGTTGCGCGGTGCAAGAGAGCTGTCGTCGCACTGCCGGGTGGTGACGCGATCGGGTCGCGTCCCCTCGACATGCACCAGTCCGGTCTCCAGTTGCTCGGGGCCCGCAGCGAGATCCAACACGGGTGCGTCGTTGCGGAAGCAGACGAATTGCGCGGCGCGAACATCAGACTGGCGTTTCCGTCCGTCGGTGCCACCGAGAACATCTTGATGGCCGCAGTCCTCGCCACCGGGGAGACGGTGATCGACAACGCCGCGCGTGAGCCGGACATCGTCGACGTGTGCAACATGCTCAACGAGATGGGCGCCGATGTCCGAGGTGCAGGCACGTCGACCTTGACCATTCGAGGCGTGAGCGCGCTGAAGCCGACGACCCATCGAGTGATCGGCGATCGCATCGTCGCGGCGACGTGGGGAATCGCCGCTGCCATGACTCGTGGGGATGTGCGAGTGCGTGGTGTGAACCCCAAGCACCTGTCGTTGGTGTTGGACAAGTTGAGGTCCGCCGGCGCCGAGGTCACCAGCGAACCCGACGGCTTCCGCGTCGTGCAGCACGAGCGACCGCGCGCGGTCAATTTCGCGACGCTTCCTTATCCAGGGTTTCCGACCGACCTGCAGCCGATGGCCATCGGACTCGCGACCGTAGCCGACGGCACGTCGATGATCACCGAAAATGTCTTCGAGGCTCGATTCCGGTTCGTCGAGGAGATGATCAGGCTCGGGGCCGACGCGCGTACCGATGGCCACCACGCCGTGGTTCGCGGTGTCCCGCAGCTGTCCAGTGCGCCGGTGTGGTCCTCCGATATCCGGGCAGGGGCCGGATTGGTTCTCGCGGGACTGGTGGCCGACGGTACGACAGAGGTGCACGACGTGTTCCACATCGATCGCGGCTATCCGCGATTCGTCGAGAACCTGACTGCATTGGGTGGCAGCATCGAGCGGGTCAGCTGAGAAGCACGGCTTCCAGCGCCTCGACCAATATGCTTATCGCATAGTCCAATTCGTCGTCGGAGACGGAACCGTATCCGACGACAATTCCACCCCGGGCTGTGTGCGAGCGGGTCGAGCGTTCGAGTGTCGGTACGTCCACACCCTTCGCGGCACATGAAGTAGCGACGTCGCGCGCCGACGCGGTATCGAGTATCAACACCGTGTGGAGGCCGGCTCCGACTCCGCGGAGCTCGCCGAACCTGGAGAGCGCGGCGGCGACCAGGCGGTCGCGGGTCCGATAGAGCCGGCGCGCCGTTCGGACGGCTCTGTCCCATTCGCCGTCGCGCAACATGGACGTCATCGCATGCTGGACGGGAACCGATGGGTGATCGCCGATCGCGCGGCGCGTTGCCGAGATGCGGTCGACCATCGACCGAGGCGCCACCATCCAGCCGAGACGGATCCCGGCACCGAGGGTCTTGGATACGGTGCCGAGGTACACGGTCCGGTCGGGTGCCAGCTCGGCCACAGTGGGCAAAGGCGCTACGCCGTAACGGAATTCGGAGTCGTAGTCATCCTCGATGATCATGGAATCGTTGCTGCGTGCCCAGTCCGCCAAGGCGCGTCGACGTCCGATCGGCATGAATGCGCCGGTCGGATATTGATGCGACGGCGTGACGTAGACGGCTGGTGTCCGTGGGGGAGTCGAGTCGAGTTGTTCGACGATCAGGCCATCGCGGTCGACGGGGACGTCGTGCAAGGACCACCCGCGATGCGTCGCGAGCGCAGCGGCGGATCTGTAGCCTGGATTCTCCAGTGCCAGAACGTATTCCACCGATTCGGCGACGGAAAGCGCACCGAGGGCAAGATCGAGACCGTGAACGCTGCCCGTCGTGATCACGATCGACGCCGGTGTGGTGTGCAGCCCGCGTGCGCGGCGGAGTAGCTCAGCGACGCGAGTCCTCAGTTCGAGCGTGCCGGCGGAATCGGGATAGTCGCCGGGAGGTGGTGTGCCGCCGACTTCGCGCCACGCGCGCTTCCAGGCATCGGATGCCGAGGGCGGAGTCCATGGGATTCCCGGACGGAGCGATATCCGCGGGGGTGTACGTGGTGTGGTGTGTGCGCTCGACGCCATCGCAACCGATCGAGGTGCACGGGGGATGTGTCGGACATAGTTGCCCGAACCGCGTCGGGCATCGAGCCAACCTTCTGCGACAAGCTGTTCGTAGGCCTTCTCCACGACCGCACGCGCAATGCCCAGATCGACGGAAAGTGCTCGGGTACTGGGTAATCGAGAATCGGGTTTCAGCTCGCCGGCGTCGATTGCGGATCGGATGCGATCGGCCACTTGGACGGGCAGCGTCCGAGCGTCGGCGCGATCGATGGTGATCGACAGAGTGATCGGTGGCATGGACCAGCGGTCTCCTTCGTCATCTACGTCGAAGTGGCCTGAACAAAATCGACTCGATTGGATCATGACACAAGGCCACTCGTACCGGATCCTGAAACCATGACAGTCCACGACGTGCCTCTTTCCCCGACGCCGCGAACCGTAGTGAAGCGGGGTAGGCCTCGTGCCGGCCTCGAACGGACATTGCTGCTGGACGTACTGCGCGCCGCCCGTATCTGTCATATGGGCGTGATCGTGGCCGGAGTTCCGCGCGTCGTGCCGACGGTGTTCGGCGTGGATCCGGCAGGTCCGGACAGGGAAGGCACGCTGTACCTGCACGGATCCGTGGCATCACGCAGCATGATCGATGCTCCGGAGCAGGACATCTGCGTCACCATGACCGTCGTCGACGGTCTCGTCCTTGCGCGATCGGCATTCCATCATTCGATGAACTATCGAAGTGCCGTTGTCGTCGGGCGGCCTCGTCGAGTGGTGGACGCCGACGAGCGGATTCGAGCATTGGACACGATCGTCGACCAGGTGATCCCCGGAAGAAGCGCACATCTGCGCTCGCATACTCGGAAGGAGTTGGCTGCCACCGCGGTGCTGGCGCTTCCGATGTACGAGGCATCGGTGAAATCGCGGTCAGGTGGTCCGGTCGACGACGACCTCGACATCGAACGGGGCGACGTGTGGGCCGGCGTTGTTCCGGTGTGGGAGACCCTCGGCGTCGCAGAAGCTGCCGCGGACCTCGCGGCGGACATCCCGGTTCCGAAGCATGTGGACGATGTGCGCCGGAACGCGATGCGGGGGTGAACGCTGTTGCAGCAGTGGCAGTTCGGGGTGTGGTTGGCATCACAAGCGCAACCTGCAGCGTGTTGCGGTCGCGGTGACCTGACGCGTCGCCGTCGAGCTGCGCGAATGTGACGAGAGCGTCGGGCGACCTGCCGATTTGCGTTGGTGTGGTTGGTGGCGTAACTTTTGTCGAGTCAGAGCGACGGACACCGACCCGGTCTTCACGGACTGGGTGAACGAGGTTGGACGTGTGGCTCGGCAGGTTTTATCCCCCAAGAGTCGGGCCTTGTGTCCGAGACCAAGCTGGGATAGGCTGGAACAGTTGCCCTTGAGGCCGACGGACTGTGTGTTCGTGGGGTGAGAGTGTGTGCGTGTTCTTTGAGAACTCAACAGTGTGTCGATGAATGTCAGTGCCGAATTTATTTGGTGAAAGCATTCGATGTATCAGCCATCCGCTTGTGG
>NZ_NOYU01000020.1:0-34660 GCF_002258915.1 Rhodococcus sp. 05-340-2 | reverse complement strand
CCACAAGCGGATGGCTAATACATCGAATGCTTTCACCAAATAAATTCGGCACTGACATTCATCGACACACTGTTGAGTTCTCAAAGAACACGCACACACTCTCACCCCAACGAACACACAGTCCGTCGGCCTCAAGGGCAACTGTTCCAGCCTATCCCAGCTTGGTCTCGGACACAAGGCCCGACTCTTGGGGGATAAAACCTGCCGAGCCACACGTCCAACCTCGTTCACCCAGTCCGTGAAGACCGGGTCGGTGTCCGTCGCTCTGACTCGACAAAAGTTACGCCACCAACCACACCAACGCAAATCGCCTGCTCAGCGGCGGTCGTGCGCGGCCCGAGCCCTGTGTGGGCAGTCGTGGGACCGCATCTCTTCGACTCAGCTCAGCAATGCGTCCCGCGCGAACCTGCGAGACCAGCTCGGCGAGTCCGCCACCCCTTGCCGGAAGTAGAACCGCGGACCGTGGGCCCCGATGAGATCGAGGAAGCTCACCGTGGCCTGCGCTGCGAACTGGGCGTCGAAAACACCGGAATCTTCGCTGGCCCAACCCAATTCGGCGACTGTCTCTATCAGCATCTCGTTGCGGTGCGTCGCGGATGCCGAGGCGGCGAGGGAGATCAGGAACAGAGTCGCCGCGTCGGTCTCGTACGTCTCCTTACCCAGCGGAAGTCGCGAGGCCGCATGTCGCCACATACTTACCGGGTCGTCGGCCAACGCTGCGCCGAGCTTGGTGCGCAGCAACCTGCCCTTCGATGTGCGGGTCAACCCGAGGTGCCGCGCCGCCTCGCGCAGATCGGTCACCTGATGATGGTCGATCTCGCGATTGCTCGGCCCCACCCACCCCAGACCCCAATCGAGCTCCTCGCGAATTGCCGCTACGAATGCGGGCTTGAGGTAGCCGGCACCAGTCAGGTCGGCTCCCTCGTCGCCGATTCTGTGCAGAAACCACGTCAACTTGGCCATCGCAATCTCGGCGACGGGTAGATCGACCGAGCTCTCGATGGTGAGTTCGCATCGTGGAAGCAACGCCATGAGTGACGGCACCTCCGCAGGACGCACCCGATCGAACAGCTTTCCGATGGCCGGTGCCGCTGCCACTGCTTCGGCGAGCACCGAACGCCCCACGTCCAACGAGTGCAGCACTGTGTTGACGACATCGGCGTGGAACAGAGCGGGGTCGAAGGCCGCACCCCACCTCGTGAGAAGGGCTGCGTGTTCGGGATCGGACGGGTCGGCTGCGATCTCCAGCGCCTGCGCGTACCGCGAAGGTCCGCCGGATTCCTCGGGTGGGCATGCGCGCGCCCCGTCGAGGCAGACCGATCGGAGGTCGTCTATATCGGAATCGATCTGCTCTAAGAAGATCGTGTGCGTCCATCCGTCACCGAAGTCGTACTCGTACGTCATGGTGGATCCCGGTGCCGTGAGTACGTCGTCGATCCGCACTCGCTCCTCACTCGACGCCTCTTCGTCCGGTCCGTCGTCGAGCGTCTCTTCCATCTCGAATCGACGCGTGGCACCGGCAGTCCTCACGCTGAATGCATGCAGATGCCGGTCCTCCCAACCGAGAGTCTTCTGCAGCACCGCATGCAGTTCGGACAGCAGCAGGTCCGAGCGCACCCGCACCCGACGCCAAATCTGCGGACGGGTGTGATCCACGGTCACCCGAAGCACCAAGTTCGCCAGGCCCCGCCGCGTGGCTTCGGTCGCGCTGGCGTCGGCCGGCTCGTCGGTGTCGGACAAACTCGGCACCACCGACAGGTGCCGGACGCGACCGGTTCTCATCGACATGGAATGGACCCTAGTCGGAGCAGTGCGTCGGACACAGGGGCTCGCGGCTTCTACGTGCCAGTGGTCAAACCGTCGTTGATCGCGGTGACGTCGAAGGCCAACGCATCGAGCTGCGATGCCAACGTGGTCACCGTCAACTGCACCAGGTACTGGGTATCGACGCCCACCACCACATACCGCGTCGTCACGGCGGCCTCGAGTTGCTGCGCGACGTACGTCCCCCGAATGAATCGAGACGGCCAGCCGAGCCACGATGCCGTGCTCGCCTCGCGCTCCACCCATCCTGGCATCGCACGTCCGTCGCCGAAACCCAGTGCCATCAACGCTTCCGGGTCGATCGTGCGCGACAACGCACCGACCAGAAGCACCGCGTTCGGCGCGAATCCGTTCTCCACGAGGTTCGGTTCCACGATCACCTGAGTCGCCCCGGGAAACTGCGCGGGATCGAGCGTCTGCCATCCCGCAGGAATCGGCACGGTGATGCCGAGCTCGGCCGCCGCGGGCCCGTCGAGCGGCGACACCCGCAACGCGTGTGCGTTCAGGTACTCGGCGATCGTGGTGGGCTCGGACGATTCCGTCGACAGGGCGTCGTTCACAGCAGGGCCTTTCGTGGTGGACGATTCACTGACACGCCAGAGGCTACCCGCGCCGGTCCGCTCGTCATCGGATCCTGGAGGCAGTGACCGGCGGGTACCTGAGTGCTGTGCGACTCCAACCATGCGCCGACCGCGTCGAGCATGGCAGTTGCGTCGATGAACGAACCCGAATTCGCTTGCGCCACAATCGCTACCCCGGGTGCAACACTGTTCGTCATCTCGACCACCGGTGCAGTGTCCGGAATGCACGACAGGCCCGCCGCGAACGTCGCCTGATCCTGCATCGACCACTCGGTCTGTCCGAATGCACTGAATTCAGCGCAGAACCGACTCGACTGCTGCACCCGCGGCCGTGGAATCTCCGAGCGACCCCACAGGGTCGTGACGAACGGGCCGGACGTTACGGTCTCGCTCTGCGCGCGGTGAGTTCCTCCAGATAGCGCGCGACCGCATCGTCGTCGTTGGATTCGAGGACGCGATCGACAACGGATCGCACGGGCTCGGCAGCATTCGACGGGCACAACGCCGTACCCGCCCAACTCAGCATCGGCAGATCGTTGCGCGCATCCCCCACTGCCGCAACCGAACCAGGAGAAATCCCCCACCGCTCGCACAACTCCTGCAGCGCAGTGGCCTTCGAGACGCCCGCTGCGGACATCTCGATGTACGGGGCACCTGAATGCGTCAACTCCACTCCGTCGACCCCGACGGCAGCGACGAGCTCGTACAACTCTTCACTCGTCGTATCACTGTGCCGGGCAACGATTTTGACCGTCGGCTCGACGTCGACCGACAGGCCGTGCTCCGAGAGTTCCATCTCGTGCGGCTGCCGGTGATGGTCCGCGAATACGCACAGCTCGGCGTACCGAGGCTCGGCCACGAATCGCGTGGCACCGACCGTCGCAAAGGCCACGCCGGGGACGAGCGAGCGCACGATCGACTTGGCCGAGGCCACCGTCTCGGCCGGTACCGACGTGGTGCCGACGATGGCCGGGTATCCGTCGGCCAGGTCGAGGACAACAGCCCCGTTGGCACCGATGGCCGTCCCGCGAAATCCGCAGGACGCAGCGAGTTCGTCGATCGAGTGGCGCGCGCGAGCAGTGGCCCACACCACCCTGATTCCGGCTGCGTCTGCCGCAGCCATCGCAGCGGCCGTTCGAGCAGACACAGTTCGGTCCGAACGCAACAGGGTGCCGTCGAGATCGGTTGCGACAACGACGACCTCTTCGGTTCTCTTCACCCCACCGATACTGCCAGGTGCCGATCTCTCAGCCGGAGACCAACGTCAGAACGGAAATCTCACTGGGCGCGAACACCCGGAAAGGCGGACCCCAGAATCCCGATCCGCGGCTGGTGTAGAGCTGAGTTCGCGCGCCGTGTCTGCTCAGCCCGTGCACCACCGGTTGGTCGAGCCGAACCAAGGCCGAGAACGGCCAGATCTGACCGCCGTGCGTATGGCCGGAGACCTGCAGGTCGACGCCGGCGTCCACGGCGTCACCGATCTGTTTCGGTTGGTGTGCCAGCAACAGCACAGGCATCGACGGATCGGTTCCGGCAAGTGCGCGAGCGAGATCCGCACCGTGACCGGGCGCACCCGAGCCTGCGGCGGTGGCGTCGTCGACGCCGGCGATGATCAGCGCGTCCTCACCACGATGCAGCACCACGTGCCGATTGTGCAGGGAATTCCAGCCGAGGTCCTGCATGTGATCGAGCCACTCCTGCGCCTCGCCGAAGTACTCGTGATTGCCGGTGACGTACACGCGCGCCGCACTCGCGAGCATTGCCTCCAACGGTGCGGCCTGCGCTCGACGCCGATCGACCGAGCCGTCGGCGATATCGCCGACGTGGGCCAACACGTCCGGTTCGAGTGCATTGACGGCATCGGTCAATCGGTGCGACCACGTCGTTCGATCGAGCGGGCCGAAATGCGTGTCGGTCACGAGAACCACTCGTAGACCGTCGAATCGAGCCCCGAGCCGGTCGATCCTGACCGTCGTGTGTCGCACGCGGGGAGTTCGCATCGCCTCGTAATGACCCCACACTGCGAGGACGACTACGACGACGACGGTTGTCACCGACACGATCCGCGACCGCAGAGGGTCGTCGACCCCAGCCATCCACAGACCGAGCCGCAGCAGCAGCGAAAGTGCCGACCACACGAACGCGATCCAGGCCATGCCCAACAACACGTCTCCGACGCGCGCCCACGCGTCCTTGGAGACCCCCTCTGCACTCGGCCGGTGACCCAGGTACATCGCTGCAGGCAGTGCCACCAATACGCCGATCGCAACCGCAGAGCCGATCGACTGTGCAATCGCCGGCCACTGCGCGCCCGCGAACACGACGGTCCAGGCCGGCAGGCCGACAAGCACCGCGCAGACCACAACAACGATGGTCGGCACGACAACTCGCCGAGATCGCGATCGCGTCGACCCGTCCGGTGAGACCGACTGTTCCGGGCGCTGTGTCTGTCGATCTGTCATCGGCGTCGAACCCTCTTCACTCGTACGTGCGCGAAATCCGAGGCCAAGACTACGTCGCCTTCGCTGCCTCGGCCCGGGCGCTGAGCCCGCCGGTCAGGAGCCGGAGTTACGGCCGACGGCGGGTGGTGTATCCGCGAAGTCCGTTGAGCGGCAACTCGTGTTCGGCGATGCCCTCGTCCTCGGGTGCCTCCAGGCCGCCGCTCGGCTCGACATCGGCCGTCGTCGCTTCCGTGGAATCACCCTGTGTGTCGGCCGGATCGGATCCATCGAGCTCGGCAGCCTCGACGCTGTCCGCGGCCTCGTCCGATGCGACCGTCTCGTCGGCGTCCCCGACCCGGTCCGTGGCCGCTGTCGTACTGTTCGCGGTTCCGCCGAACTCGGTGGACGAGTCGGCTGCCGACTCGCTGCTCGCCGCGGAGTCGCGCACCCGCGCCGACGCATCGCTCTCTGCGTCCTGTGCAGGTGTGGAGCCGTTGGTCATCGCTGGGCGGCTCGATGCCGACGACGCGATCGGCCGAGCAGTGCCACGGGAACCGCCCGACTCCCCGGTCCCGGATCCGTGGGTGGCACCGTTGGTGGCGGCTGCACCGTTCGACGTTCCCGAGCCGTTGGTCGGTCGAGAACCGTTCGTGGTGCCCGACCCGTTCTCGACTCCGGTTCCGTTGGTCATTCCGGAACCGTTGGTCGTCGACGGTGCCGATCCTGCGCGGTCACCTCCGCGAGCGTCCGATTCGGACGGCTCCTCGGTGGGGATGTCGATGCGCGGCATCGTCCACAGAGACAACACCGACTCGTGGCGTGTGGACGAGTCTGCATGCGTGGACGTTTCGAAGACGCCGGAATCGTCGAACTGCGAGGACTCGAGCGGGACCGGGGTCCAGGCCTCGTCCGAGCTCTCGAGACCTTCCACGACAACGCTGTTGGGCTTGATTCCCAGACGGGCCAATGTGGCCCAGAGGCTTTCCAGCGCCGCGTCGCGGTCCAGGTAGTACTCGGATTCGCGCACCCGCCAGAACGTCCAGCCGCACCGCTTGAGCTCCTGCTCACGCTGCAGGTCCGCCAACCGCTGAGCCGGCGTCGACAGGAACGTGTCGCCATCGCTCTCGACGGCGAGACGCGAGGAGTCGCCGGTCACGACCAGGGCGAGACGTCTGTTGTTCACCTCGACGCCGGGATTGACGTGAAAACCTCGCTCGACGAGGTCGTTCCACAACTGCTGCTCGAGCAACGTCTCGAATGGCGCCTTCCGGATCTCGCGCGAGACGTCGACCGGCATGGGATCGGCAGGAGCGGGCGAGACGGAGGTGACGTAGCTCAGCAACGAGTTGCGCAGGTCCGCTCGCTTGAGCCGATCGACAGTCACCGAGTGGAAGAGCCACAGCTGATCCTGTGCCCGCGACGCCGCCACGTTGAACCGCCTCTTGTACTGATTGGCGGTGAGGGTGGCGAAGTTCTGATCGGGTGCCACCACCATCGACAGAAAGACGACGTTGCGTTCGTCGCCCTGGAAGTCCGGCGGCGTACCGACGCGAAGCCGACGCTGTTCCCACTGTTCGATGCCGATCCGCTTGATCAACTCGTTGCGGATCTCGTCGACCTGCGATTGGCCCTGCAGCACAACCACTCCGAAGGTCCGATTGTCGTACGCGGAGTCCTCGAGGCAATGTGCGATCTGTTCGGCGATCGCGATGGCCTCGGTACGGTTGACCAGTGAGGCGTTCTTTCCGGTCACCGTCGCTCCGCGAACGTACGTGTGCCGCAACGGCGGTAGGCGATCCGCACCGAACTGCCGCACGGGAACGAGCGGAGAGTCTCCGTAGAACTGCTGACTCGACCAGTTGATGATCTCGGGCATCGAGCGGAAGTGCTCACGCAACCGCACCACCTGACCGAACCTGGTGCGCAGCATGGAGAACAGGCTCGACCTCGGGGTCAGCGTCGCACGCACATGCTCGGGTAGATCGGGCAGATAGACGTCCAACCGATCGAACACGTCCTCGAGCGTTCCGGTCTGCGGGACATCGGCCGGTGCGCACTGCCTGTCGTCACCCACGACGATGACGCGGGGTGCGAGGTACAGCAGGAAGAGACTGGTGATGTCGGCCTGACTCGCCTCGTCGACGATGACGACGTCGAAACTTCCCGGCACCGGCGGAATCGATGCCAGCACCTGAGAGAGAGGCATGACCCACGCGGGCACCGCACTCTGCGCCTCACGCATCGCCGATCGTGCTGCACTGCGGTAGGTTTCGGCGTACTTGCCGGCCCCCGAGCCGATGCTGGAGATGTGCTCGCGGTAGGTCTGCAGCGCACGCACCTCGACGGCAGTCATTCGTTCGAGACTGTTGCGCCAGGCACTGGCGGCGGCGAGACGTGTTGTGAGGTAGGCGATGTCGGTATCCGCAGCGGCCAGATCCGCTTCCAGTTGCTGCTCGAGACCGCCGTGGTGCTGCTCACCGACCCACTCGCGTGCTCGACGCCACGCCCAGGCCTTCGACATCTGCCAGCTCAGTTCGTCCCATTCGACATCACCAGCGGTGCTCTCGACCAGGTCGAACAATGCGGGTGCGACCTCGGACAACGACGCAGACATCGATTCCAGCAGAAGCTGATCCTCCTGTTCGGAACACGCCTGCGAGTACGCAGCAACGGCGGCAGCCAATTCCAACGGATCCGCAGTGCTCAACGCGCTCACCAGATTCGAGCCCTCGGGCGACGGCCCGGCATCGATGCGAGTGGCGACCGCGAACTGCAGGGCGTCGAGCTCGGCTCGTGCGGCATCGATGTCGATGCGCGCGGCAATGGCGTCGGCGGCCCCGGCGACCTCCTGAGCGTCGGCGAGGCTCCGAATCCACGGTGCTGCAGGCGAAATGGTGTACAGCCGGTGCACCAGGGCGTCACGGGCCGCGACGACTGCGGACACCAGCCCCAGCCGGTCGGCGATCCGCGCCACGTTGTTGACGCGAATCGAACGCGTGCCGTCGAGTGGAACGACGATCGCGAGGTCGGCCAGGAGCACCGCTGCGGTCTGCACGGTCTCGAGCGCACGAATGTGTTCGGCCACCAGACGCGCGGCCATCGCCGTCGTCGCGGGTTGCCCGTCGACGGTAGCGACGATATCGAGAGCTTCGACGGCCTTCTGCTCCTCGCTGCGACGGAATCGGGGCTTCCACTCGATACCCGATTCCAACGCACCGGCGAACGCATCCATGGCCGTGAGTGCCGCCGGCGAACTCGACGAGCACTGCACATCGTGCCCACCGACGTAGCGATCGGACGCAGCTGCCGTCTCGACCATCGCGTCGATTCCACTGACCCGAGACCACAGGTGGGCGGCCTCTCCGGACAGCACGGAATCGGTCAGGCGTGGGTAGGAGCCGTCGAGTTCGACGACCGCTCGCACGCGAGCAGCGAGCTCCTCGCACAGTTGCTCGATCTCCGAGGACACAGCGGGTTCCACGCCGTCGAGCAACGCCACGAGGTCCGCCGCCTGGGGCGAGAGATCATCGATCTGTGCACTTGCGCGCCGACAGAGCGAGGTGAGTTCGGCCGAATTCGGCAGTATCGTCTCCGGACGCGGCAGCACCTGACGCGAGCGGAGTTCACGAGTGCCGTCGGAGCCGGCGATGAGCTTGCGAAGCTGATCGACCTGGACACCGTCGAGGGGCGGTCGATCGGCGAGCAGTGGGCCGGGCAGCCACTCGTGGGCGCCTTCGGCCGCTTTGACCTTACGTACGATGGACGAGACCGTGCCGTCGTATCCATCGGAAACATATTCGTGCACAACGGTTTCCGACTCGCGAAGCGCGCTGACACGATCGAGCAGCTCGGCCCGTCGGGCAAGAGCCGAGGCGCGCTGCGTCGTCAGCGCCTCGATCTTCTGCACCTCGCTGGCCTCGTCGAACGAGGTCTTGCGCTCGGCGATCTTCGCCACGCTGCGGTTCAGCTCGTCCGAACCACCGCGAGAGAGGTCGGTGATGGACACACAGAGCTCCTGCAGCTCCGGCGGGAGCTTGTCCCGCAGCACGCGCAAAGCTTGTGACTTTTCACTAGTGACCAGAACCCGTTGACCGCGCGCCAACAGCCCGGACATGAGGTTGGCGATCGTATGGGTCTTGCCCGTTCCTGGTGGTCCCTCGACCACGACGCCGCTGTCACGCCCGAGCCGTTCGATGTTCTGCGACTGCTCGGCGTTGGCCGGCAGCGGAAACAGCGGATCCTCCGCCAGTGCCGCCGACTCCCCCGCCCCAGTGCGTTCGAGCCAGGCCATCCGATCTGCCGGTTCGATGGCGTCGACGAGTTGCGCGAGCCCCAGCGGTACCGGAGAGTCGGCGAACTCGAGATCGGCGATCATCTGCTCGTAGTACTCGACCAGTGCGAACGAGTCTCGAACGCGGAGAACGAGGGCTGGTGAGACGGTCAGGGTGCGGTCGTCGTCGATGTAGGCGAGAGCCCCGGGCGGCCCGAGACGATCGAGCACCTCGATCTCCTGCCGCGGCACCTTCGCCGCCCAGTTCCTCAGGAACTGTTCGACGCCGGCTCCGATGGGTGAGGTGACGGTGTCGTGCAATTCTCGAGCCAGAGCCACCGAGCCGGAGGTGTCGAAATCGTCCGAGCCGGTCAGCAGCTGGCCGTCCTCGAGGCGCGGGGTTGTGCTCGCGGCGAGGCGAACCAACAGGTCACCGGTGCGCACGTCCCGTTCGATGCTGGCCGACTGCGTGATCAGGTGAGTGCGAACGCTGCGCTGCGGATCGGTGTTGCTCGACGTCAGCAGACCCGAGGCCACCACCAGTTCGATCGACTCGGGCCGCGAGGCGAGCTCCTGCATCATCAGCTGCAGAGCCTGGTACAGAGCAGCCTGCGGGCGCCGATCCCGATCCTCCTGCGCCCATTCCTTCCACGATTCCGAGTACTCCTCGAAGGCCTGCTTGATCTCGTAGGCCTTGCGGATGTCGAAGTCGGCATCGGACTCCTGCGCCTCCGCTCGACGGCGGGACGTCACCGAGGATGCGTCGGCCAGCTCGAGTTCGCGATAGCGACTGTCTGCAACGATCTGGGGATCGAGCCAACCCGACAGCAGCGCAGGCGGCTCGGGCGGCTCGTCGACCGCGATGCGCGGCGCGCGCAGGACCACGCCACCTTGCTTGGCCCGTGGGTCGAGCTGCATGGGTACGTCCCCGGCGTGCACCCACTCGACCTGAACGTGGTCGTCGAAACGCAGCACCGGGTTCGAACGCGCCTCGACGATCTCGCGAAGAAAACGCAGCAGGCGCTGAACCCTGCTCTTGAGCTCGTCGTCGTGTTCACGACCGGTAGCCGCTGCAGCCGTCACAGTTTCCCCACAAATACTCGAATGGTCGTCCGATCCAGGGACGGTGTTTGCACACCCGGGCCACACTAGCCGCTGAAAACCAGTTGTTCATCGCGTCCTGAGCACACAAAATACGTTCTAGTGCTGGGTCACAAAGACCCACTTCGGTCGCTGGATCCCCCACAGCGGACCCACCGGCCGACCCTCGGGTTTCTCACCCGTCGACCACGAGACAGGAGCCCCATGCGCAAACTGGTCTACTACGTCGCCGTCTCCCTCGACGGCTTCATCGCTGCACCGGACGGCAACTACGACTGTTTCGTTCCCGAGGGCGATCACCTCGACGCCATCGTGGCCGAGCTGCCCGAGACATTGCCGGTCCACGTGCGTGCAGCGTTCGGCCTGGACGGTCCGCCCGCGCGATTCGACACCCTCGTCATGGGCCGCGAGACGTTGCAACCTGCGCTCGACGTCGGCATCGCCAGCCCCTATCCCCACCTACGCCAGTACGTCTTCTCTCGCACTCTCGCCCCGTCGAACGACCCGACTCTCACCGTCGTGAACCAAGATCCGATCGGACTCGTCAGGAGCCTCGTAGCCGAGGAGTCCGAGCTCGACGTCTGGATCTGCGGAGGCGGAAACCTGGCGGGTCAACTGCTGCCCGAGATCGACGAGCTGTTCCTCAAGGTCAATCCCGTCGTTCTCGGCAGGGGCATCGGGCTGTTCTCGTCCGGGATCGGTCCCGATCCGTTCCCCGCGCAGCAGTTCGAGCACCTCGAATCACGCCAGTTCGATAGCGGGGTGAGATTCACCCGGTTCGTCCGCCGGGATGCGCGCGAACGATGACGTATAAAGACTGAATGCCTGCCGCGCCGGAGCCAGACCGTGAGCTGCCGAATCGGGAGCTGCCGACCACCCCGCGCGGACTGCGAACCCGATCCTCGCTCGTGGCGGCCGCCCGTCGAGTGTTCGAAGACAGTGGCTACCTCGACTCACGTCTGATCGACATCACCCGCGCCGCTCGATGCTCCGCAGGAACCTTCTACACCTACTTCACCAGCAAGGAAGAGATCCTGGCCGCCGTGCTCGAGCAGGCACGGGACGACATGTTGCATCCCGGGACCGAGCGAGTGAACCCGCACGACGACCCGGTTGCCGTGATCGCCGCGAGCAACCGTGCGTACTTCGAGGCCTACCGACGCAACACGAAGCTGATGGCACTGCTCGAGCAGGTCTCCAACATCGATCCCGAGTTCCGACGCCTCCGCCGTGAACGCGCCGATGCCTTCGTCAGGCGCAACGCCCGCAGCATCGAGAGCCTGCAGAGCCGCGGTCTGGCCGACGCGGAACTCGATCCCCTGCTCGCCTCGCGCGCACTGTCCTCGATGATCAGCCGGCTCGCGTTCAATCACTTCGTCGTCGACGCCGCGGACGGCCACTCGCCCGCGGACTCCGAGGATCTGCTTGCGACCGCGACGAGACTGTGGGTCAACGCGCTGCGACTGCCGCGGGCGAGCGAGGGTGACAGGTGAGGGAGACCGCACTCGGCGACGAGCGAGGCAACTCGAGCCGATCGGCTCGAGTTGTACCCGTCGGTAATGTACCCGCCGGTAGCAACGTAAGTCACCGAATGGCGAATTACGCCTCGCGCCAACGCTACTCGCGAGTACGTTAGCGAGGTGAACAGGCCCCGACAGCCCGTTCTCAGCCAAAGTGCTTGTAACAGAATATGATTCACTTGTTGGTGATCAATCACACTCACGCCGAACGCCGTTGGCGATGCACAGGGCCTCGTTACCGTTAGAATGAGCCGATCGGAGTGCCGCATGATGAACAGGAAATCGACATGCCCGGCACCAATCCACGTTCCATCGAGTGCACCGACGCGGTGCGCCCACACCGAGCGAAGAGAGATACGTTGTTCAAGCGGATTGCAGTAGTCAACCGAGGCGAGGCAGCAGTACGCCTGATCCGAGCCGTCCGAGAGCTCAACGCCGAACACGATTACGGCATCCGCACCGTAGCGCTGCACACCGAAGCGGAGAAGCGGGCCATGTTCGTCCGCCAGGCCGACGAGGCGGTCACGCTGCGCAAGCCCGCCACCGGCTCGGCCTACCTCGACTACGGCGTCCTCGAGGCCGCCCTGGTCGAGTCCGGTGCCGACGCAGTGTGGGTCGGCTGGGGCTTCGTTGCCGAGGACCCCACGTTCGCCGATCTCGTCGCCCGCCTGAACATCACCTTCATCGGCCCCTCGGCCGACGCGATGCGCCTGCTCGGCGACAAGGTCGAGGCCAAGATCCTCGCCGAGAAGGTCGGCGTCCCCGTCGCACCGTGGTCCGGCGGCCCCGTCGAGACCCGCGCCGACGCCAGGCGTCATGCAGCGGCGATCGGCTACCCGCTGATCATCAAGGCCCGCTCCGGCGGCGGCGGCCGCGGTATCCGCAAGGTCTTCCACGAGGACGAACTCGAACTCTCCCTCGAACGCACCCAGGGTGAGGCCGAGCGCTCGTTCGGTGACCCCGTCGTGTTCCTCGAACGGCTCGTCACCGATGCCCGCCACGTCGAGGTTCAGGTGATCGCCGACAGCCACGGCAATGTCTGGGCCCCGGGCGTGCGCGACTGCTCCATCCAGCGCCGCAACCAGAAGGTCATCGAGGAGTCCAGCTCACCGCTGCTGACCAAGGAGCAGGCCGACCAGCTGCGCACCGCCTCTGCCGAACTCGTCAAGGCCGCCGGCTACCAGGGCGCAGGCACCGTCGAGTACCTGTACCAGCCCGAGCAGAAGATCTTCACCTTCCTCGAGGTCAACACCCGCCTCCAGGTCGAGCACCCCATCACCGAATACACCACCGGCATCGACCTGGTGAAGCTGCAGATCCTCGTGGCCGACGGCCAGGCACTGCCCGGCGAGTGCCCCACGGAGTTCGGTCACGCAGTCGAGGCTCGCCTCAACGCCGAGGACGCGGACAACGGTTTCGCACCGGCTCCCGGCACCGTCGAGCTGCTCAAGTTCCCCCTCGGCACCGGCATCCGCGTCGACACCGGTATCGCGCAGGGTGACGTCATTCCGCCCGACTACGACTCGATGGTCGCCAAGGTCATCGCCTGGGGTCGCGACCGCAGCGAAGCGTTGGCTCGCTTGCGCAACGCGCTGCGGGAGACCACCGTCGTCATCGACGGCGGCACCACCACCAAGTCGTTCCTGCTGAGCCTGCTCGACCGCGAGGAAGTCATCTCCGCCTCCGCCGACACCGGCTGGCTCGACCGCACCGAGGCCGGCTCTCAGGTGGGCCCTACCGCCGTCGCCGACATCGCCATCATCGCCGCAGCCATCGACGCCTACGACGCCGAGGAAGGCCGCGAGCGCACCGCGTTCCTCAGCTCCGCACGCGGCGGCCGGCCACGCGCCACCCATGCCATCGGCCGCACCGTCGAATTGAACTACCAGGGTCAGGCCTACAAGCTCGAGGTCGGCCAGACCGGCACGCACCGTTACAGCATCGACGGTGACGGCATCGGCGATCTGCAGGTCGACGTCGAGCGACTCGGAACGTACGAGAGCCGTCTGGTCATCGGCGACCGTCGCTACCAGGTGGTCACCGTCGCCGGAGCCGCGCACTTCCTCGTCGAGGTCGACGGCATCAGCCATCAGATCTCGCAGGACGAGGCCGGGTTGGTCCGCGCACCGGCACCCGCCGTCGTCGTGGCCGTTCCGGTCGCCGTCGGCGACGAGGTCGAAGCGGGACAGACCCTCGTCGTCCTCGAATCGATGAAGATGGAAACCGCCGTCCGGTCTCCCTACGCGGGCACCGTGCGTGAGGTACTGGCCTCGGTCAACGGACAGGTCGACGCAGGAGCGGCACTGCTGCGCGTCGATCAGGCCGGTGAGCAGAAGGTCTCCGAGCAGGCACCGCGCGTGCAGTTCCGCGGTATCGACGACGCCGCACAGCGTTCGCCGCAGCGCCGGGCACTGGACCGACTCGATGAACTCGCCGCCCTCATCACCGGTTTCGACGTCAGCGGAGCCCGCGCGCGAAACCTGTTGTCCACCTACGAAACTCTGCGTGCCGACGTTCCTCGCAACGATTCGGGTGTGGTCTCCGCCGAGCTGGATCTGCTCAACACGTTCGCAGACATCTGCGAACTCTCCCGCAACCGTCCCACGATGGACGAGGAGAGCAACGACGAGCGCGTCCACTCCCCTCGCGAGCACTTCCACTCGTTCCTGCACTCGCTCGACGCAGACGTGCAGGGGCTCCCGGATTCGTTCCGCGCCAAGCTCACTCGCGCACTCGCGCACTACGATGCCGCCATCGACGAAGGCCGAACCCCCGAACTCGAAGAAGCCGTCTACCGCGTCTTCCTCGCTCTGCAGCGCATGGAGAACCAGGTTCCGGTCATCGCGGCCCTGCTCGGCCACTGGCTCAGCGACTGCTCGGCGCAGCCCGAAGCCACCCCGGCCATGGCCGAGGTCCTCGAACGCCTCATTGGTGCCACCCAGGCCCGCTACCCCGTCATCGGCGACGTCGCTCGCAACCTGCGCTTCCGGCTGTTCGACGAGCCGCAGATCCGCAGTGCACGCGAGAAGATCTACGACGGCGTCCGTGGCAGCCTGCAGTACCTCGCCGAGAACCCCGACGCGGCCGATTACTCGGCCCGCATCGCGGCGCTCGTCGCCACCCCGGAACCGCTGATCGAGCTTCTGGCACAACGGATCACCGATCCCGGAGCCCTGCTCGAAGTGATCACCCGCCAGTACTACGAGATCCGAACCCTCGAAGACGTCAAGGCCTTCGACCGCGACGGCAAGCACTTCGTCACCGGCAACTTCGAGCTCTCGGGCGAACGACTGCACCTCGTCTCCACGGCTACCGACTTCGATTCTCTCGCAGCTACTCTCGACGCTGTCGAGGACATCGCCGGTCCGTCACCGGAGCACCTGGCCGTGGACCTCTACCTGTCCTGGCCGGACGCGCCGACGGACGGCGACTCCCTCTCGGAACAACTCCAGGCTGCACTGGCCGCGCACCCGAGCACCGGCCGCTGGCGTCGAGTCACCGTGACCGCCTTCGGTTCCGCCACCCGAAAGATGACCTACCGCCGCACCACGGTCGAGGGATCCGAACCCCTCGCCGAGGACACGATCATCCGGGACATGCACCCACTGACCGGTCAGCGACTCGACCTGTGGCGACTGAAGAACTTCGACGGAGTTCGCCTGCCCGCCAGCGCAGGGACGTACCTGTTCCACCTGACGTCCAAGGCCAACCCCTCCGACGAGCGACTCGTCGCACTCGCCGAGATCCGTGGCGTCACAACACAGTTGGACGACGCCGGAAACATCGTCGCGGTACCCGAGATCGAACGCACCGTCGCTGCCTGCCTCGACGGTATCCGCCGCGCTCAGGCCGGACGTGGCAAGAAGCGACTCGACGCCAACCGCGTCGTGCTCTATGTCTGGCCGGTACTGAACGTGCCCGCCGACCGCATCGCCACCATCGCCCGGCACATCGCGCCGCTGACGATCGGTGCAGGACTCGAGGAGATCACCCTCATCGCGCGCCTGGCCGAGAAGCCCGGCGCGACCCCGCGCGAGGTGGCACTGCGTCTGTCCTACCGATCCGGTGCAGGCATCGTCGCCAAGGTGACGCCGCCGCCGACCGAGCCGATGCGTCCGCTCGACGAGTACACCCAGAAGGTGCAGCGGTCCCAGGCACGCGGCACCGTGTACCCGTACGAGTTGATTCCGTTGCTGAGCAGCAACGGCGGCACGTTCACCGAGTACGACTTCGACGCCGACGGTGTGCTTGCACCGGTCGACCGTCCCTACGGCCGCAACTCCGCAGGCGTCATCGTCGGCGTGGCCACCACACCGACGGCCAAGTACCCCGAGGGCATCACTCGCGTCGCGCTGTTCGGCGACCCGACCAAGGCACTCGGCACCGTCGCCGAGGCCGAGTGCTCGCGAATCGTCGCGGCCATCGACCTCGCCGAGCAGCTCGGCGCACCCGTCGAATGGTTCGCATTGTCCTCCGGTGCAACGATTTCCATGGAATCGGGCACCGAGAACATGGACTGGGTCTCGCGCGGCCTGCGTCGCATCATCACCTTCACCCAGGCAGGCGGTGAGATCAACATCGTCGTCGCGGGCATCAACGTCGGCGCGCAGCCGTACTGGAACGCCGAAGCCACCATGCTCACCCACACCAAGGGCATCCTGGTGATGACCCCCGACAGTGCGATGGTGCTCACCGGAAAGCAGTCCCTGGACTACTCCGGTGGTGTCTCGGCGGAGGACAACTTCGGCATCGGCGGCTACGACCGCGTCATGGGCCCGAACGGCCAGGCGCAATACTGGGCACCGAACCTGCGGGCCGCGTGCGACATCCTGTTCGCGCACTACGACCACGCGTATGCCGCACCCGGAGAACGCTTCCCACGCCGCGCTGCCACCGCAGACCCGACCGAGCGCGACGTGCGTACCTACCCGCACGTGCACCCATCGAGCGACTTCACCACCGTCGGCGACATCTTCTCCGCGGTCACCAACCCGGACCGCAAGAAGCCGTTCGACATTCGCACCGTGATGCGCGCCGTGGTGGACCAGGACCACTCGGTACTCGAGCGTTGGGCCGACATGGCCGACGCCGACACATCCGTGGTGTTCGACGCCCACCTCGCCGGAATCCCGGTGTCCGTCATCGGTATCGAATCGCGAGCCATCCCCCGTAAGGGCTGGTTCCCGTCCGACGGCCCCGATCAGTGGACCTCGGGCACCCTGTTCCCGAACTCGTCGAAGAAGACGGCCCGCGCCATCAACGCCGCCAGCGGAAGCCGGCCGATCGTGGTGCTGGCCAACCTCTCCGGCTTCGACGGATCACCGGAATCGCTGCGCAACATCCAGCTCGAATACGGTGCCGAGATCGGCCGCGCCATCGTCAACTTCGACGGACCGGTCGTGTTCTGTGTCGTCTCGCGCTACCACGGAGGCGCTTTCGTGGTGTTCTCCGGAGCGCTCAACGACAACATGGAGGTCCTCGCAGTGGAGGGCTCCTTCGCCTCCGTGCTCGGTGGAGCCCCGGCCGCAGCAGTGGTGTTCACCCGCGACGTCAACGCCCGCACCGCAGCGGACCCGACCGTCAAGGAACTCGAGACGGCGCTGAACACCGCCGAGGACGACGCCACCCGCTCGGCCCTGCGTGTCGAGCTGGCCGCCGTGCGAGCGAACGCACGCAACGCCAAACTGGGTGAAGTGGCAGCCGAATTCGAGGCCATCCACAACATCCAGCGAGCACAGAACGTCGGATCGGTGCACCACATCGTCCCCGCCGCCGAACTGCGCCCGCAACTGGTCGCCGCAATCGAACGCGGAATGGCGCGGTCTTTGGCGAAGTAGGGCTCTGGCTCCACGCACACGCGCGCGCGTTTGCCGGATGCTCGCGGAATGGTTACCTGTTCCGCGAGCGTCTGGCGAATGCGCGCGCGTTTGTCGGTTAAAGGGGTTCGGCGGAGGGTTCGGCTCAGGGCGCGCGTTACCAGTAGGTCACGTCCGTTGCGACGACACCGGTGCATTGACCGGTGAAGATGGTCACCGCGCAGGCCTCCCAGAGCCGCGACAGCATCTCGAAACCACCCAACGCACCACTCGCGCTACCGGTGCTCGCGCTTCCGGTATCGGCCACCGCGACTGCCGGCGACGCTATGGCGATGACTGCGGCTCCCAACACAACAGCAATACGACGCTTCACGCTGTTCTCCTCTTCTCTTCCATCGGACATGGTTCGCTCGACACGCTAACCTCGCGTCCCAATTGTCACAATCGTCCGAACGAACGATGGCCGGCCGTCAGAGCTCGAGGGTTCGGGCACTGACGAAGCGCCTGGGCTCGCCGGTGAGCGGATCCGTGAAGTTCAGAGCCCGGGCGAGGAGTTGCAACGGCCGGGTGAAGTCATCGGCCGGGACGGAAGAGAACACCGGATAGTACGGGTCGTTCGCGATCGGAATTCCCAACGACGACAGATGGATTCGCAGCTGATGCGTCTTGCCCGACTTGGGGAAGAGTCGATATCGGGCGGCGGCACCGAACGTATCGACCAGTTCGATCAGGGTCTCACTGTTCGGCTCCCCCGGCTCCTCGTATGCCGTCATGACCCCATGCTCTTTGAGGATTCGGCTTCGCACCACGCGCGGAAAATCCAGTGCTGCATCGAATCCCGCAACGGCCTCGTACTCTTTGGTGACGTTGCGCGAGGAGAAGAGCTCCTGATACGGCCGTCGGGCATGCTTGGTCTTGGTGAAGAGCAACACCCCGGCGGTGGCGCGATCGAGTCGGTGCGCGGGCGTCAGGTCGGGGCAGTCGAACTGCCTGCGTAGTCGCACGGTCGCCGTTTCGGTGACGTGTCGGCCACGCGGGATGGTGGCGAGGAAGTGCGGCTTGTCGACTACCAACAGGTCGTCGTCCTCGTGCAGGATGCCGATCTCGAACGGAACCGGAACCTCCTGCGCTGGAACGCGATAGAAGTACACCTGACTGCCGGCGCGATACCGCGTGTCGACGGAGATCGGCCTGCTCTTCTCGTCGACCACTTCGGCGTCGCGCATGGCCCGTCGCCAGTCGTCGTCGGGCATCTCACGTTCGAGATACTCCACAATGGTCGTGGCCGAATCACCATGCGGCAACAGCAGTCTCAGCGGAGCGAGACCGTCCCGGAAGGGCAGCATTGTCTACGCGCAGTCGAGACAGATCAACCGCAGACCACGGCCGGCGTCGCCGTCGAAGTCCTGGTACCGGGACGTCGGATTGCCGCAGGCACTGCAGCGACCGATGACGGCGGTGTGGTCGGAGAAGTTCTGCGCCATCCGCTTGTCGAAGACGAACAACGACCCCTCCCAGAGCGCGTCGTCGCCGAAAGTTTCTGCGTACCGAACGATTCCGCCGTCGAGCTGATATACCTCCTCGAAACCACGGGCCACCATCAGCGAAGACAGCACCTCGCAGCGGACTCCCCCGGTGCAATACGTGACCACCGGGGACTTCTTCAGATGGTCGTAGGCACCGGAATCGAGCTGGGAGACGAAGTCCCTCGTCGTCTCGACGTCGGGCACCACCGCGTTCTTGAACTTTCCGATCTCGGCTTCGAAAGCGTTGCGGCCGTCGAAGAAGACGACGTCGTCCCCGCGGGAATCGACGAGCTCGTGCACCTGCTCCGGGCTCAGGTGAGTGCCGCCGCCGACAACCCCGTCGGCGTCGACCTTCAGTTCCCCGGGGGCACCGAAGGTGACGATCTCGTCCCGGACTCGCACGCTCAGGCGCGGAAAATCGTTTCCGAGCCCCTCGGACCACTTGATGTCGGCCGACTTGAACGCCGGGTAGCTACGGGTGCCGCGCACGTAGCGTTTGACGTCGTCGACGTCGCCGCCCACGGTCGCGTTGATGCCGTGTTCGGAGATGAGGATGCGTCCGGTCAGATTGTTCGACGCGGCCAGCGTCTGCTGCCACAGCCTGATCGCTTCGGGATCGGGCAGCGGAGTGAAGACGTAGAACAGGACGATTTTCGGTACAGCCACGCCGACCAGTATGGCGCGTTACCCGGCAGGTGGTGCCGCCGCCCGGACGCGCTGGGTGCCGGAGTCGACGGTGAAGCCCGCTCCCCAGTAGACCGCGGTCTGCGGATCCTCCTTGGCGGTGAGGAACCAGTGGTCCATCCGAGCCGCCGTCTTGGTGACCTCGAAGACGCCGAAGCCGTGACTGTCGAGGTCCACGAACTTCACGTGGTGATTGAGCGCCTTGAACGCCTCCTCGGCTACCCGGCCCAGCGTGTGCGGCGGAGTACGCGTCAGGTCGTCGATGTTGGCCGAGCTCACCGAGCTGACGACCAGTTCGGTGGCAGCAGGCTCCGTCGTTGCGTAGTGCGCCGCGTCGAGCGGCACCTCGCAGGCCCAGGCCGAGTGGATATCGCCGGTGATGAAGACGGTGTTGTCGACGCCTGCGTCCACGATGGCACCGAGCAGCTTGCGGCGGTCGGCGGTGTACCCGTCCCACGGATCCGCGTTGTACGGCAGGCCGCCCTCCGGGATTCCGAGAAGCGAGGTGACGGCCCTGGCTGCGTCTCGATCGAGCGGTGGGATGAGAGTGGGCGTGATCATCACCGGGTTGCCGACGATCTTCCACTGCGTCGGCGACGAGACGATGCCGTCGGTGAGCCACTGCATCTGCTCGGCACCGGTGATGGTTCGGTTGGGCGAATCGACCTCGGGCCCGTTGAACGGCAACACCTGCTGCGAGCGGTAGGTACGCAGATCCAGCATCGAGAGTTCGAGCAAGTTGCCGAACCGGAGCCTGCGGTACAGATGACGGTTGGTCGCGGTGCCTGCGGCGCGCACCGGCATCCACTCGTAGTACGCCTGCTCGGAATTGGCCTTGCGCGTGTACCAATCACCCTCGGTGGCCGGAGTGTGGTTCTCCGCGCCGCCGTCGTAGGCGTCGTTGGCGGACTCGTGGTCGTCCCACGTGCAGATCCACGGCACGTCGACGTGGGCGGCCTGCAGATCCGGGTCGGACTTGTACTGACCGTGGCGCTGACGGTAGTCGGCGAGCGTGACGATCTCGTGCGTGGGCGAATGCTGGCGGATCACCCCGTCGCGGCCCGGGAACCCGCCCGTCTCGTATTCGTAGATGTAGTCACCGAGGTGGACGATGGCGTCCAAGTCCGTCCTGGCGGCCAGATGCCGGTAGGCCCCGAAGTAGCCCGACTCCCAGTTGGAGCACGAGACGACCCCGAATCGCATCGCGTCGATATCGGCATCGTTGGCCGGGGCGGTGTGCGTGGTGCCGACGGCCGATGCCGCGTCGCTCGTCCGGAAGTCGTAGAAGTACGTGGTGTCTGCTGCCAGGCCGTCGACGTCGACCTTGACGGTGTGATCGGTGTCGGGACCGGTTGCGACGGTTCCGGAGGCAACCACGTCGCCCATGTCCGCACTACGGGACATGCGCCACGTCACCGATACCTGCGGGCCGACGCCGGAGCCCGGGGTGGCGTCGGGCGTGGGGGTGATGCGGGTCCACAGGACGATCGCGTCGGGCAACGGATCTCCCGACGCCACCCCGTGCAGAAAGCCTCGATCGCTGCCCTGCGCGTGGGCAGTCGCCGGCAGGGTCGTGGCCACTCCGGCCACTGCGACCGCCACCGACGACGAGCGAAGAAACGTCCTTCTGGAAAGCGCAGACTCAGCGTGCATCGGGTCAGTCCATGCGATGGACGGTCGATGGTCAAGTAAGGCGCGCCTGGGTCGGCCACAGTGTTCACCGGCCGGCCATGAGCCGGATACTGGTTTGCCTTCGTCGCTGCGGGAGAACACTCCGAGAATGGACGCTCTGTGGTTGTTCGGTGATCAGCTCGGCCCGCACTTCCACTCGGTGGACGAGCACGCCGAGCGAGACGTGCTGATGATCGAGTCCCGGCGCGTGTTCCGGCGTCGGAGATACCACCGGCAGAAGCTGCATCTCGTGTTGTCGGGCATGCGTCACCTGGCCGAGGAGCTGGGTGATCGCGTCACCTACCTGCAGACCGAGACATATCGGGAAGGGTTGGCCGAGTACGGAAAGCCCGTGGTGGTGTTCGAGCCCACCTCACACGCGGCGGAGAAGTTCGTCGCCGCGTTGCACGAGGAGGGCCTGGTTTCGGAGATTCTGCCGACGCCGATGTTCGCACTTCCCCGCGCCGATTTCGCGGAGTGGGCAGCCGAGCGCGGCACCTTTCGGATGGAGACGTTCTACCGCGAACAGCGTAAGAAGTTCGGGGTGCTGATGGAGGGATCCGAACCGGTCTCGGGCAAATGGAACCTCGACGCCGAGAACCAGTCGCCGCCACCGAAGGGACGCCTGACCCTGGGCGTCGAGGAACCCTGGTGGCCGACCGAAGACGCGATCGACGAGCAGGTGCGCGCCGACCTCGATGACTGGGGCCTCGACACCGTCGGGGTCGACGGACCTCGCGTGTTCGCGGTGACTGCTTCTGAGGCGTCGGAAGCATTGGCGCACTTCGTGAACTATCGCCTGGACGACTTCGGCAAGTACGAGGACGCAGTGATGGCCGACGACTGGACGATGTCGCACTCGTTGCTGTCGGTACCGCTGAACCTCGGTCTGCTGCAACCGTTGGACGTGGCGCACGCTGCCGAGGACGCACACCGAGACGGCACCCCGCTGGCGAGCGTAGAGGGTTTCGTTCGGCAGATCCTCGGCTGGCGCGAATACGTGTGGCACCTGTACTGGCATCTGGGGCCGGAGTACCTCGAGCGCAACAAGCTCGAAGCGCATGAGCCACTGCCGAATTGGCTGACGGAGTTGGACGGCGACGCTGTGGTGGCGAAGTGCCTGTCGTCGACGGTGGACGGCGTGCGCGACCGCGGCTGGGTGCACCACATTCCCCGACTGATGATCCTGGGAAACTTTGCGCTGCAACATTCCTGGGATCCGCGAGCGTTGACCGACTGGTTCGCGACGGCTTTCGTCGACGGGTTCGCCTGGGTGATGCCGGTGAACGTCATCGGCATGAGTCAGCACGCGGACGGCGGAGTGATCGCCACCAAGCCCTACGCCTCGGGCGGGGCGTACCTGAACCGCATGACCGACTACTGCAAGCCGTGCGAGTTCAACCCGAAGAAGCGACTGGGCGACGACGCCTGCCCGTTCACCGCCGGCTACTGGGCCTTCGTCCACCGGCATCGCGAGATGTTGGCGCTCAATCACCGGACTGCGCGTCAGGTTTCGTCGATGAACCGATTGAGCGACCTCGAGCAGGTGTTGGAACAGGAACGGCAACGCGAGGTGTACTGACGCATCAGGAAATGCACCGATGTTCGGGTGCATTCGTCACAGCAAAGTGGCCGAGACGCGCAATCTTTGGGTGCCGCCGGTCCTCTACCACGACGTACCGACAGGTTCCGATTCGCGAATCATTACGCACAGCAATAGTTTTCGATTGCACTATGGTTGCCAGTCGAATGTTTGTTCGATACACTTGCTCTCATGACCACGGAGATCTGGCAACTGAGCGAGAGCGAACTCCTCGCCGACGCCGCTGCGGTCTCCCACCAGATCCAGTTGTTGGAGGCTCGGCGTATTGCTCTCGTCGCCGAGATCGACACCCGCGTGAGCCGGGAGAAGCTCGGTTTTCCCGGACCCGCCGGCTGGCTGACCTCCACCACACTGCTCTCACCGTCCAAGGCCACCAAGATCGTTGCGCTCGCCCGCGGTATGGCTGCGTTTCCCGACATCGCCGACGCCGTGAACACCGGCGTGATGTCCGTCGATCACGCCGCGTTGATCCTCACCTTCGCCGAAACACCCCCGGAGAACCTGCCGGAAGAGGGTCGCGAGGCCGCACGTAAAGCTCTGATCAAGGCCGCCACCGGGCCCGACGCGCGCACCGGCCGGATTCGTGCAGCGATCACCAGACTCGAAGACAGCTTCGGCACCAAGAAACCACCCGCCGAGGACACCGACCGCAACGAACTGTTCGCCTCCACAACCCTGAACGGGCGGCTGGTACTCAAAGGCGACTTCGATGCGATCACCGGAGAGAAACTGCTCACCGCGCTCTCACCGTTGACCGAACCCCACCCCGCGGCCGACGGCACCCAAGACGACCGCAGCCCCGCCAAGCGCAGAGCCGACGCCTTCGGACACATCCTCGACCAATACCTCGCCTCGAGTGATCGCCCCATCGAAGGCGGTGAACGCCCGCATCTGAACCTGCACATCAGCCTGCGCGATCTCACCGACCTCCAGAACTGCGGCGACGCCGACGACATCACTGATGACGAGAACACCCGCACTGCAACCGAACCCGCTGCCGGGCCTACCGCCGATCGCGGCGCGTATCGCGACTTGTTCGGCGACGGCACCACGGTCGGGTGGCTCCCGTGGATGGGACCCCTCTCCCGCAACACCTCCCGTCAGTTGGCCTGCGACTGTGTCCTCACCGCCATCGTCATGGACGAGAACGGCAACCCGTTGAACCTCGTCCGCACTGCCCGTACCGTCACCGCCAAACAACGTAAAGCTCTCACCGCCCGCGATCACGGCTGCGCCTTCCCCGGCTGCGGAAAACCTGCAGCCTGGACCGAAGGCCACCACATCTGGCACTGGGGCGACGGCGGCCCCACCGACATGAACAACCTCGTCCTACTCTGCGGATTCCACCACCGCCTCATCCACCACTCCGACTGGGAAGTGTTCATCGGCACCGACAACCACCCGTGGTTCATCCCGCCCGCAACCGTGGATCCCTACCGACAACCGAGACCATCCCACGCCCGCGCAGGCCCCCACATCGCCTGAACCCCAGGAAAGACTCCAGCCCCGCACCGAGAACACGGTGCGGGGCTGGAAGCGATTGTCTTACAAATCGATAGGGCCGAATCAGGGATCAGTCATCGCGGTAGTGCCACATCACCTCGACCACGAGTCGCGTGGTTTCTCCGCTTCGCTCGATCAAGCTATGACGTGCGAGCGTCGAGCTTCGCGACAGCCTCGTCGATCATCGGCACGTATCGCTCGAGTGCCCACGGCACCGTCAACGGATTGATGATGGACGAGCCGGTGACGAACGACTGATCCGTCGGTGCCACGACCGAACCGCGGGACACGGCCGGGATCTGCTTGTAGGCAGGCTGATTCTCGGTGTCGGTGCGGTTCTGCGGATCCGAGTAGAAGGTGAAGATCAGATCCGAGTCGTTCAACAGATTAGCGTTCTCCAACCCGATGACCGCCGAGTCGGTGCCCTCGGTCTCGTCGAGCGTGTTCACCACCGGATCGACCTGCAACCCGAGTGCTCGCACCATCGCAACGCGTTGCTCGTCGGCAAGAAACACTCCGAGTGTCCCCGGCCCTGTGTTGTAGATGTACGAGAAACTCACCCCCGCGTATTCGGGATGCTCGGTGGTGGCGTCGGCGAAGCGGCCTTTGATCTTCTCGATCTCGTCCGCCGCCTTCTGCTCCTCCCCCATGGCCTTGCCGATGACGGTGATCTGGTCTTCCCAGGCGATCGTCCACGGCTGCTCCTCGTACGCGACCACCGGTGCGAATGCGCTCATCTTGTCGAACTGATCCTGCGTGACGCCGGACCACGGGGCCAGAATCAGATCGGGTTCGAGGGCAGCCACGGCTTCGATGTTCAATTCGGTTCCACCGGTGAACTGTTGGGGAAGTTCGGCACCCAGCTCGGTCACCGCGTCGTGAACCCACGGCAGATACCCGGTGTCGTCGGCACCCCACGAATACTCCTCGACGCCGACGGGAACGGTGCCCAGCGCGATCGCCGTTTCGGCCGAGCCCTGGCCGAGCGTGACGATGCGCTCCGCCTTCTCGGTGATGACAGCCTGGCCCAAGGCCGAGTCGATGGTGACGGTGGCAAACTCTCCGGAGTCGCCCTGTTCCGACTCGGCAGTATCGGTGCTCGAACACGCACCGACCACCAGGGCCGACACCGCGAGCGCGGACAGGAGGGACGCACGGCGAGTGAAACGTCGACCGGCCGTTGAAGCAGAGAACATGGAAACCTCTCGACAGACTAGCGGGTTGAAAGTAAGTCAAGGCTAACCTACAAGAGCCGTTCGAATGCACTGCACATTGGGCGTTCGCTACGGTGGGAGCCATGAGCCTTCCTCGTCCCGCCCCTGATCGGACAGCCGTCGTGACCGGAGCGTCCTCGGGAATCGGAGCCGCGATCGCGCGCGTGCTCGCGTCCCGAGGCCATGGCGTCACCCTCGTCGCCCGGCGTGCCGACAAGCTCGAAGACTTGGCACAGGAAATCCGCGCTCGGGGAGTCCGAGCCGACGTGCTCGCAGCAGACCTGTCCGATCGCAGCGCTCGCGCCGAACTACTGGACCGCATCACCGAGCTCGGCCTCATCCCGGACATCCTGATCAACAACGCCGGACTGTCCACGCTCGGACCGGTCGCAGAATCGGATCCGGATGCGGAAATGAACATGATCGAGGTCGACGTGGTCGCAGTTGCAGACCTCTGCACCCGATTTCTCCCCGGCATGACTCAGCGAGGACGCGGCGCACTGCTGAACGTCGCCTCGACTGCCGCCTTTCAACCTCTGCCCGGTCAGGCCGGCTACGGCGCGTGCAAGGCATTCGTGCTCTCGTACACGCAGTCTCTGACCGGTGAGCTGAAGGGAACGGGCGTGACCGCCACCGCACTGTGCCCCGGACCGGTACACACCGGATTCGGCGAGGCCGCAGGATTCGCGAAAGACGATGCCGAGAAAGCACTTCCACCGATCATGTGGGTGGACGCGGAAACGGTGGCCAGGACTGCCGTCGACGACATGGCCAAGGGGCGCATGGTGTCGATTCCGGGAGCAGCCAACCGCATCGGGTCCATCTTCGCGCAGATCACCCCGCGAACGGTGTTGGTGCCCATGCTCACTCGCATTCACCCCGGCCTGGGCAAGAACGCCCGCAAGGCAGCCTCGTCATGAGCCGCGAACTCACCGTCTCGGACAGCATCGTCGTCGCTGCCGATCCGAACACGCTGTACGCCGCGATCAGCGACCCTACGCGGATGGGTGAGTGGAGCCCGGAAAACAGAGGTGCCACCGTCCACGAACCCCGCGAGAGTGCCTACGTGGGAATGGTGTTCGACGGAACCAACAAGCGCGGCCGAGCGAAGTGGGTCACTCGCTGCACCGTCACCGCGGCCGAGCCTGGCAAGACCTTCGAGTTCCGCGTCCACGCCATCGGCAAGAGCGCTCCGAAGATCAAGGGCGCGAACGCAACCTGGCGTTACGACTTCGAACCGGTCGCAGGTGGCACGAAAGTCACCGAGACCTGGACCGACGACCGGAAGAAGTGGCCCGACGCGCTGGCTCTCGTGTTCGACAAGATCGTCACCAGCGGTAAGACGTTCCCGCAGTTCCAGCGTCGCAACATTCGCGAGACGCTGGAGAACCTGCAGAAGGTTTACGCCTGATCTCGAGCCTGCCGGGTGTACAGGCCGAGAACGTAGGACGCCTGCCCGGCATGCTGAAGGTCGTCGGACACCACCGACACCAGCCGCGCACCCAGCGTGACCGGCGGATCCCAGTTCTCGTCGACGATCCGGTCCAGATCGTCGGTCGAGATACTGCTCAGGTAGGCAACGGTTTTCGAGTACACGGCATCGTGGTACTCACGCAGCAGCTCGGCGCTCGAGGTGACCTGAGCGACGTCCGAGGACGACTGGCCGTACCCGATGTCCGACTTGTCGAACGATAGTCCGAAACGCTCGAACCACGAGTCCGACGTCCAGACCTGCTCACTCCCGGCCACGCCCGCGATGTGATCGTCCTGCACCCGCGTCAGGTGCCACAGCAACCACGCGATGCTGTTGGCGTCGGAATCGGGTCGATACGTCAGCGCGGCCGCGGGGATGTCGTCCAGTACCGCGTGGACGAGTTCCTTGATGCGGCCGAACGCGTCGGTGAGCAGGTCGTTGTGGTTCATTGATTACGCCTCTTTCGTCGAGCACTGATAACCAGTCATGCATACCCCGATTGCCTCGCAGGGAACATCGGGGCGGCCCGAGCGCGTTGGACCGGATATGACTGCTCCAGCAATTGTGTACACCCGCACCGGCGACTCGTCCGTCCTCGAACTGAAAGATCGCGAGGTGACCGAACCTGCCGCAGGCGAAGTCCGCGTGCGCATCGTGGTCTCGGGAGTGAATCCGACGGACTGGAAGAACAGAACCGGTTCCGGACCGGGTGAGAAGCTGGCATTCGACGAGGTGGTTCCGAACCAGGACGGTGCCGGAGTGATCGACGCCGTGGGCCCCGACGTCGACGGCGTCTCCGTTGGAGATCGAGTCTGGGTATACCTGGCCCAGCATCAGCGCCCGACCGGTACAGCCCAGTCTTTCGCAATCCTGCCTGCCTCCCGAGTGGTTCCGCTGCCGGATGGCGTCGGATTCGACGTGGGCGCAAGCCTCGGAGTGCCCGCGATGACGGCGCACCGCGCGCTGACCGTCTCCGAGGACGGACCCACCCGGCTGCACCCGGGCGCACTCGAGGGTAAGTCGGTACTCGTCGCCGGTGGTGCCGGTGCCGTCGGCCATGCCGCGATCCAATTGGCCCGCTGGGCGGGCGCGACCGTGGTGACGACGGTCAGCGGACCGGAGAAGGGCGCGCTGGCGACCGCGGCGGGCGCGCACCACGTGGTGAACTACAAGGCCGGCGACGCCGCCGTCGAAATTCGTGAATTGGTCCCTGCCGGAATCGATCTCATCGTCGAGGTTGCTCCCGCACAGAACGCCGCACTCAATGCTGCAGTGGGAGCGAACCGCGCCTCGATAGCGGTGTACGCCAACAACGGTGGCGACACCGTGACCCTCGACGTTCGACCCAACATGGTGCTCAACACTCGCTACCAGTTCGTCCTCCTGTACACCGTGGGCGACGAGGCTCTGAGTAACGCCGAGGCGGACGTCAGTGCTGCGGCAGCGGCAGGTGTTCTGGAGGTGGGCGAGGCCACCGGTCTACCGCTGCACCGCTTCTCGCTGAGCGAGACCGCCGCAGCGCACGACGCCGTCGAGAACGGAACCGTCGGCAAGGTGCTGATCGACGTCTCCAGCGAATAAGTCAGGTGATGACCGGCAACGTGGACCACGGGAAAACGATCCACCTGACGGTCATACACTGCCAGTAGTACTGCTGCTCAACGATTCTGAGATCGGCAGGCACTGACGGACGCCCCAACATCGGAGGCCGCGACTTCGGGGTGGTCGTGCTCGGCACAGTCGTCGATGCGGGCAACCACAAGTCGGGTGCACGCCCGGTCGGATCGGAGCAGTCGACGAGGTCTCAGGTTCGGTAGAAAGCGTCGAGGTCGAATTCGCGGAGATGGTGCTTCGTGCGGTCGATGTCTCCTGTGGTGGCCCAATCGAAGAACAACTGCGTCGCGTCGTCAGCGGTGAACACCTCTTCGGGGTACACGGTGAGGGAGCGTTTGCCGCTGAAAAACGGGATCTCGACAGTGGGTTCGCCATGACGAGGGCCGGGTCGGCCGATGACGAACAGGCGATGAACGCCGTCGATGGGAAACCGCATCTCGACCGACATCGCTCGCGCCGACCCAGCTGCTTGGATGTAGCTTTCACTCATCGTGGTCTTTTCGTCGTCGCTGAGATCCTCGTAGTACCGGCCCTCCGGGACCTTCGAGACCGTCAACGCAGACCGCTGCATTCCATCGAACCGCGAGAGCAGCTGACCGAACTGCCAGGGAGCGTCGATCCGATGCTCGATCATTTTTTGCTTGCCGCCGTTGGATACGAACAGAAACATCAGGCTCCCTTCTGAGGCGGTGGTGTCGACTTATCGCCGGTACGGCGACGTCCACACCTGAGGTGTACCCGCCAGACGGGGCGAGCGACGGGCGTCGAGACACTGCCGCCCAGACAGTGGGGCAGGGGTGACCGGTAGAGCGGGCCGAGCGAGGATCCGGGTGCCAATGCGGGTCAGGTCGGGTAGCCGAGGGCACGGCGGAGGTCGAGAATGTCCTCGAAGTCGACATCGAGTGGCGCGTCACCGAGCCGAACCAAAGTACCGGTGGTCACGGTCTCGGTGTCGGCGACAGCAGGCAACAGAGTGTGATCGAGAGGCACCTGCGGTGGGATGAGAGTTTCCCACCCGATCTTCAGTTCCTTCGCCAGTCGGGTGTTGATGGCGCGTTGCCGGTCGAGGGCGTCGAGGCCGGTGAAATCGATGCCCAGTTCCCGTTGCGGTCGGGAATACTTGCTGACGCTCAAGCGCCCGTTCTCGGCGTTCCAGTGATCGAGGATCGCTTTGAGTACCGCATCCCCGACACGGGCGGTGAGCAGCTCGGATGCGTCCCCGACAGCGTGCTCCGGTCGAGGAAGAGTCACATGGACGACGTTCGGGGTCCGTCCGGTCTTTCCGACGATCAGGTGCGGTGACTGTCTCTGCCGATGGTCGGGGTGCACGAAGTGGACCCCGTAGCCGGAGACGTAGGACCCTGTGGGTGGATCGTCTCGTTTTCTGCGTTGATAGATCCGGCGGAGTCCATCGATACTCAGATCCGCCGGACGACCGCTCTGGTGTTCCCCGAGCAGCAACAGCTCCGGCACGAGAGCGGGATCGATCGCGGTGAGGGTATCGAGGAACGCCCGGGTGGTGGCGGCGAGCTCGTCGACGCTCCGAGGACGACCGACGCTCTGCGAGCGATCACTCCAGTAGCCGATCACCGTCGGAGTGTGTAAATCCATCATCGTCGGATCCTTTCGAGCCAGTCAGCGAGCAACACCACATCGATCTCCTCGAGGTCGCCCTCGAAGCTGTTCTTCTCCGCCTCACCGAGAGGGTTCCTGCTCGAGTTCACTCCTGACATCGGATGTCGAACCGCGGGCGCGCCGCCATCGATACGGGTCGAGAAGGTCAGGACCGCACCGGTTTCGGCCATGCCGTCGCATCCTCGGCAGTCACCTTCGGATGCGCGACGATCACCGCGATGAACGCCGCAATCGACATACCCAAACCGTGCGACAACGTCGCAACCACCCTGTCACCCTTGAGCCATGCACTCGGATCCTCTTCGAGGAAATAGCGAAAATCCGTGTCGTACGGCGGATTCAACGACTGCCTCACCACACCGGGTCCGGTCGTGCCGTTCCACATCCACGCTACGAATCCCAAGTACCGGCCACTGCGCTCCATCCGAAACGAATCGAGCACCCCCGCTGCGTAGCCTTTCACCGCATCCTCGAACCGACCGAACGTCACCGACCCACCCTCACTGTTACGCTCGGATGCCGACATCACCGCATACCCGCGCGCAGTCTTGCGCACCCCTTCATACCCGTCGAAGTACCCACCACTGCGTGGAAATTCGGTCACGACATACCCGTCACCGGAAAACACCGGATCGGTCCACTCCACCCCGAACGCAGCAACAATCACCGACCGCAAATACTCCACCGCCGCCGTGAACTGAGCCACCTCGCCATCGGTCAACGACCCCACACCAAGGGAATTGTTCTCCTCCGCCTCACGGAGAGGGTTCCTGGTCATACTCGCTCCTGACTGGATGAGTTTCTCACGATGCCGAACCAGCCATACCGGCCAAAGGGTCAGGGTCGCACCGGTTTCGGCCATGCTGTCGCATCCTCGGCAGTCACCTTCGGATGCGCGACGATCACCGCGATGAACGCCGCAATCGACATACCCAAACCATGCGACAACGTCGCAACCACCCTGTCACCCTCGAGCCATGCACTCGGATCATCTTCGAGGAAATAACGAAACTGAGTATTCGACCGACCCAACAGGTGCGCAACGACACCGGGCCCGATCGTGCCGTTCCACATCCACGCCACGCTGCCCAGGTAACGGCCGCTGCGCCACGTCCGAAACGAATCGAGCACCCCCGCTGCGTAGCCTTTCACCGCATCCTCGAACCGGCCGAACGTCACCGACCCACCCTCGTAACCCCGCTCATCACCCCACATCACCGCATACCCACGCGCAGTCTTCCGCACCCCGCGATACCCGGTGAAGTACCCACCACCACTGCGTGGAAATTCGGTCACGACATACCCGTCACCGGAAAACACCGGATCGGTCCACTCCACCCCGAACGCGGCAACAATCACCGACCGCAGATACTCCACCGTCGCCGTGAACTGAGCCACCTCGGCATCGGTCAACGCCCCCACTCCATCGGGATTGTTCTCCTCCGCCTCACCGAGAGGGTTCCTGGTCATACTCGCTCGGTTTCCGCACGTTGCCAGACCAGGGGCCGGTCGCGGCCTCGATGGTGGCACGGTCGGGGTGTCGATCCGTACCCTAAACGGACCGGTTGCCTTACTGCTCACAGCGTTTCGAGTCACGCTGCTGAAATGCAATCCGAGCCGACTCGGCGGTAGCGATGAGCAATGGTGTGCCGATCACGATCGCTGTGGCACCGAGCACGATTCGGATACCAGTCGGCATGCTGAGCGCCCAGCCGATACCGACCAGCAGGACGAACCCTATCCACATAACTAACAGCAGCATGGCGGGCCAGCGTGGGCTAGACGGACGTGCGGTCGTCATTTGTGCTGTCCCTTCTTGGGGTCGGAGGTCTTGTAGTAGGGGTAGGTGCGTTGTCTCCGGGGCCGCTTGGGCGCGGGACCTAGGTCACCCACACCGGACGCACCACCGGCGATGAATGCGCCGATCCAATAGCCGACGCATTTGACGATCCACACCACGTATTTCCAGAACATGGTTGCCAACCTTTCAGGCCGCGGCAGGCGGAATCGATACCGCTCGGTCCGAGGTCGTTGTTTGTCGCGTCATCCAAAAATCTTTCCGTACAGCCATTTTGTTCCGTAATAGGCACCGAGTCCGATACCGGCTGCGGCTAGTCCAGGCAGGAACCCGGTACCGAGCACTGCGAGCGCAGCAACAGTGACGCCGGCACCTACGACGCCGGATGTGACCGCCTCTCCGGGGTCGACCCCTGATCGGATATCCATGTAGATGCCCACCGGAGCCGAAATGACCGGTGCGCCGAACCGCCCGAACTTGGTTGCGTATTCGGCCACGAGCAGACTTCTGTCTACCAGCGCCGCACTACCATCTAGCAACCCTGCCAGAGCAAAATTCTGGGCTTGATAAGCCAGAAGTTTCGAACCCTGGGTGACCGCTTGCCCGGTCAGGAATTTCGGTGCGGCCTTGGTAGCGGTTTCAAGTACCTTTTCCGTCATCGCTTCGAACTGACCGGTCGTGGGATTGTAGACCTGCCCGTCGCCTCGGAGAAGGACGACCTCGCCCTTGTCGTTGAAGGCGGTACCGACGATCGGCTGTGTGTCGATGGTTCCGTCGGCTTTCGGCCACGACAAGGTGACGATTGTCTGGCCGTCGGGTGTCGTCGTTTCGGTGGCGATGCCTCCGCCGGGCTGGACGTAGGAGTCGCTGGACACGTGCCCACCGGGCGTCTCGTATTCGGTGTGTACATCAGTGTTGCCCGGGCTGGTTGTCGTGGTGGCGGTGGTGACGTTGCCGGAGTTGTCGGTGAATTGGGAGTCGATTCCGGTGTCGGTGACTTGTCCTTGCACGTAGATGGGGTTCTCGGCGTCAGCGGCGGGTTCCTGGTAGAAGCTGTCATCGGGGTATCGGACCGTGTGCGAACCGTCGGGGTTGGCGGTGAAGGTGGTGACACCGCCTTGCCCGTCGGGGACCGATCGGACGTCACTGGCGGTGCCGTCAGCGTTGTTGATGCGGGTGTCGATGGTGCCGCCGCTGTCGGGTACCGGCGTAGAGGTCGCGGTAGACACGTTGCCGTGGCCGTCGTCGTGGGTGGTGAACACGCTGCCGTCGACGTGGCTGCTCGAGGTGGTGGTGCCGCCGTGGCCGTCGTCGCTGATCGTGCATTGCGGGACGGTGCCGGTGGTGGGTTCGGTGGTGTATGGCAAACCGGCATCGGTGCCGGTGCCGGTGTAGCGGTTGGTGGTCCCGTTACCTTGGTCGACAGTGAAGTCGTTACCGTCCTTGACGGAGGCGGTGGTCGGTTGATACGGGCTGTATCCGGGGTCGGGATCACCGACGACGGCGATACCGCCGGGTTGACCACTGATCGCGTCCTGCCCGTTGTACAACGGTATCGCCGTCATCTCTCTGCCGGTAGCGATGTTCTCACCGCCGGACGGCGGGTCGGCCAGGATCGGATACAGAATGTTCTCGATGCCCACGGTGTCGACGACCTGGACCAGATATCCATCACGGATCTCGAAGTGCGTGGGAATCGGTGTGCCGTCGGCGTCGTACGCCCACGGCGCGGCGACCGTCGACACCGGGTTTCCGTCAGCGTCGACAACGGTCACCGAACCATCCGGATCCACCGACATGCGCCCCCCGGGCGGCACGTCGACAGCAATCACCGATTCATGCGACGACGACCGATCGTGGATCAAGAACAACGTACGACGACCCCCACCCGGATCGGGGACGGTGATCTTCGACTGCCCACCCTTGTCGTACTGCATCAACGGCGAAGCAACAGTGCCGACCACCTGAGAGAGAACCGATTCCGGAGTCCGGGCACCGAACGGGGAACGACGCCCACGCACACCGATCCCGCCGGCAGTGAACGCGGCAGCACCGACCAACACCAGTTCGAGATACCGGTCACGATCCGCACCCTCCCCGGATGCGGAGGACCCCGCGTCCGGAACCGGTTGCGCCGGTGCGGTACTCGAATCGGTATCGGTGGGTATCGGTCCCGGCCCCCGATCGGGAACCGCGGTGGGTGCAGTCGATCCCGCAGGCTGCGGCGATGTCGGAGCAAGTCCGCTGGTCGCCGTCGCAGCCGGGACTCCTGCAGGACTCTCACCACCCGGAGCCGTTGGTGCGCCGGGTGTCGCGGTCTGCACCACCCCCGGCACAGGGACAGGGCCGGGGCCGGGGCCGGGGACGATGGGGGTGCCGTTGTAG
>NZ_NOYU01000004.1:0-41303 GCF_002258915.1 Rhodococcus sp. 05-340-2 | reverse complement strand
GTGTGTGTGTTGTTTGAGAATTGCACAGTGGACGCGAGCATCTTTGTTGTAAGTAATGAAGAGCGTACGGTGGATGCCTTGGCACCAGGAGCCGATGAAGGACGTAGGAGGCTGCGATAAGCCTCGGGGAGCTGTCAACCGAGCTGTGATCCGAGGGTGTCCGAATGGGGAAACCCAGCACGAGTGATGTCGTGTTACCTGCACCTGAATATATAGGGTGTGTGGAGGGAACGTGGGGAAGTGAAACATCTCAGTACCCACAGGAAGAGAAAACAATAGTGATTCCGTGAGTAGTGGCGAGCGAAAGCGGATGAGGCCAAACTTTGTGCGTGTGATACCCGGCAGGGGTTGCGTATGGAGGGTTGTGGGGTTTGCATTGTCGATTCTGCCGGATCGGCCGACAGTGAGAAATTGTGGTGTTAGTCGAAGTGGTCTGGAACGGCCTGTCGTAGAGGGTGAGAGTCCCGTAGACGAAAACATTGCAACTGTCGTTGTGGATACCCAAGTAGCAGCGGGCCCGTGAAATCTGCTGTGAATCTGTCGGGACCACCCGATAAGCCTGAATACTCCCTGGTGACCGATAGCGGACTAGTACCGTGAGGGAAAGGTGAAAAGTACCCCGGGAGGGGAGTGAAATAGTACCTGAAACCGTGCGCTTACAATCCGTCAAAGCTGGTGAACAGTTTACTGTTGCTGGTGATGGCGTGCCTTTTGAAGAATGAGCCTGCGAGTTAGTGGCATGTCGCGAGGTTAACCCGTGTGGGGTAGCCGTAGCGAAAGCGAGTCCGAATAGGGCGTATCCACCTTGTGTGGTGTAGTGGCGTGTTCTAGACCCGAAGCGGAGTGATCTACCCATGGCCAGGTTGAAGCGACGGTAAGACGTCGTGGAGGACCGAACCCACTTAGGTTGAAAACTGAGGGGATGAGTTGTGGGTAGGGGTGAAAGGCCAATCAAACTCCGTGATAGCTGGTTCTCCCCGAAATGCATTTAGGTGCAGCGTCACGTGTTTCTCACCGGAGGTAGAGCTACTGGATGGTCTAGGGGGCCTACAAGCTTACCGAAATCAGCCAAACTCCGAATGCCGGTGAGTGAGAGCGTGGCAGTGAGACTGCGGGCGATAAGGTTCGTAGTCGAGAGGGAAACAGCCCAGATCGCCAGCTAAGGTCCCTAAGCGTGTACTAAGTGGAAAAGGATGTGGGGTCGCGAAGACAACCAGGAGGTTGGCTTAGAAGCAGCCACCCTTGAAAGAGTGCGTAATAGCTCACTGGTCAAGTGATCCTGCGCCGACAATGTAGCGGGGCTCAAGTACACCACCGAAGCTGCGGCACTCACACAATAGCCCGCTGTTCTCTTGCGAGGGTTCAGCCAGGTGTGTGGGTGGGTAGGGGAGCGTCGTGCAGCCATGGAAGCATCGGAGTGATCCAGGTGTGGAGGCTGCGCGAGTGAGAATGCAGGCATGAGTAGCGAAAGACGAGTGAGAAACTCGTCCGCCGAATGACCAAGGGTTCCTGGGCCAGGTTAATCCGCCCAGGGTGAGTCGGGACCTAAGACGAGGCCGACAGGCGTAGCCGATGGACAACGGGTTGATATTCCCGTACCCGTGTAACCGCGCCCATGGTGAATCAGTGACACTAACCACCCTGAATCTCGCTTACTTCACACCTTCGGGTGTGCGGGGGCGGGTGGATGCGTGGGACCTGATCTGGTAGTAGCCAAGCGATGGGGTGACGCAGGAAGGTAGCTGGGCCAGTCAGTGGTTGTACTGGTGTAAGCCTGTAGGGCGAACGGTAGGCAAATCCGCCGTTCATGAAGCCTGAGAGGTGATGCGTAGCCGATTGAGGCGAATTCAGTGATCCTATGCTGCCGAGAAAAGCCTCTAGTGAGTTGTTACACGGCCCGTACCCCAAACCGACACAGGTGGTCAGGTAGAGAATACTAAGGCGATCGAGATAACTATGGTTAAGGAACTCGGCAAAATGCCCCCGTAACTTCGGGAGAAGGGGGGCCCTGTCCGGTGACGGAATTTACTTCCTGAGCTGGGTGGGGCCGCAGAGACCAGTGAGAAGCGACTGTTTACTAAAAACACAGGTCCGTGCGAAGTCGTAAGACGATGTATACGGACTGACGCCTGCCCGGTGCTGGAAGGTTAAGAGGACCGGTTAGCCAGTAATGGCGAAGCTGAGAATTTAAGCCCCAGTAAACGGCGGTGGTAACTATAACCATCCTAAGGTAGCGAAATTCCTTGTCGGGTAAGTTCCGACCTGCACGAATGGCGTAACGACTTCTCAGCTGTCTCAACCATAGACTCGGCGAAATTGCATTACGAGTAAAGATGCTCGTTACGCGCGGCAGGACGAAAAGACCCCGGGACCTTCACTACAGCTTGGTATTGGTGTTCGGTTCGGTTTGTGTAGGATAGGTGGGAGACTGTGAAGCGGTGACGCCAGTTACTGTGGAGTCGTTGTTGAAATACCACTCTGATCGTATTGGATACCTCAACCTCGGACCATGATCTGGTTCAGGGACAGTGCCTGGTGGGTAGTTTAACTGGGGCGGTTGCCTCCTAAAATGTAACGGAGGCGCCCAAAGGTTCCCTCAGCCTGGTTGGCAATCAGGTGTCGAGTGCAAGTGCACAAGGGAGCTTGACTGTGAGACTGACAAGTCGAGCAGGGACGAAAGTCGGGACTAGTGATCCGGCACCGGCAAGTGGAAGCGGTGTCGCTCAACGGATAAAAGGTACCCCGGGGATAACAGGCTGATCTTCCCCAAGAGTCCATATCGACGGGATGGTTTGGCACCTCGATGTCGGCTCGTCGCATCCTGGGGCTGGAGTAGGTCCCAAGGGTTGGGCTGTTCGCCCATTAAAGCGGCACGCGAGCTGGGTTTAGAACGTCGTGAGACAGTTCGGTCTCTATCCGCCGCGCGCGTAAGAAACTTGAGGAAGGCTGTCCCTAGTACGAGAGGACCGGGACGGACGAACCTCTGGTGTGCCAGTTGTTCCACCAGGAGCACCGCTGGTTGGCTACGTTCGGAAGGGATAACCGCTGAAAGCATCTAAGCGGGAAGCCTGTTCCAAGATGAGGTTTCTCACCCCCTCGAGGGGGTAAGGCCCCCGGCAGACCACCGGGTTGATAGGCCAGAACTGGAAGTCGGGTAACCGATGCAGGTGACTGGTACTAATAGGCCGAGGACTTACCACAAAGAAGCTACGCGTCCACTGTGCAATATCTGAAACAACACACGAGTTGTTCAGTTACACAATCGAATACAGGTCCAAGAACGAAACACGACCCCCGACAGTACATGTGGGGAATGTGTTCTCCGACTGAGACCGCTCGTGATATCTGTTTCGCAGAGTTACGGCGGCCATAGCGGAGGGGAAACGCCCGGTCCCATTCCGAACCCGGAAGCTAAGCCCTCCAGCGCCGATGGTACTGCACTCGACAGGGTGTGGGAGAGTAGGACACCGCCGAACACCCGTTGTAAGAAGGGGACCCACTTGGTGGGTCCCCTTTTTGCGTTTGTACCGAAATCCGAAAGGACGCCCGTGTCGGAAGACAACAACGATCGTCGCCCCTCCCGAGGGGACGGCGGCAACCGCCCGAGCGAGTCCCGAGACCGCAACCCCCGTGCTCAGGACCGCCGCGGAGACCCGCGTCGTTCGGACGGTCCGCCCCGCAGGCGTGGCGGTGAGGGTGGGTTCTCCGGCGATCGCCGCGGAAACAGCGCGCCGTCCGACCGTCGACCGCCGCGTCCCGATGAGCCGGATCTACCCGACGAGGTCGAAGCAGGACAGCTCGAACCAGCAGTGCGTCGAGATCTGTTGAGCTTGGACAAGAACAACGCAACTGCCGTCGCACGTCACCTCGTGATGACCAGCAGGCTGCTCGACGACGATCCGCAGTTGGCGCTGCTGCACGCGCGCGCGGCTCGTCAGCGCGCCGGCCGCATTGCCGTGGTCCGTGAGACCGCAGGTATCGCGGCTTACCACGCCGGTGAGTGGGCCGAAGCACTGTCCGAGCTTCGCGCCGCCCGACGGATGGCAGGCGGACCGGGCCTCATCGCGGTGATGGCCGACTGCGAGCGCGGACTCGGACGTCCCGAGCGCGCTATCGAACTCGGTCGCAGCGACGAGGCTCGCGAGTTGACCGGCGAGGAAGCGTCGGAGCTACGGATCGTCGTGGCAGGTGCCCGAATGGATCTGAACCAGTACGACCAAGCCGTGGTCACGCTCCAGACCCCTGATCTCGACGCGTCGCGCTCCGGCACTGCTGCTGCTCGGCTCTTCTACGTCTACGCAGATGCGCTGGTTGCGGCGGGTCGCGTCGACGAAGGTGTGAAGTGGTTCCTCAATGCCGCTGCAGCCGACGTCGATGGTGAGACCGACGCAGAAGAGCGGGTCGAGGAGCTGTCCGGAGGCGGTCAGTGACGGTGCTGCGTGATCTCCACGATGTTCTGCTGCTCGATCTCGACGGCACCGTCTATGCCGGCAAGGACCCCATTCCCGGTGCAGTGGAAGCACTGTCGGGTGGTACGGAGAAGCAGTACTTCGTCACCAACAATGCCAGTCGAGCCCCCGAGGACGTTGCCGAACATCTGCGTGGTCTCGGGTTCGACACCACAGCAGAGTTCGTCGTCACCAGTTCCGAGGCCGGCGCCCGCGTGTTGGCGGGCAAGTTGGACCAAGGTTCCCGCGTGCTCGTCGTCGGCACCGACGCATTGGCGAACGAGATTACCAAGGTAGGACTGGTGCCGGTCCGCTCTGCCGACGACGATCCGGTTGCAGTGGTGCAGGGTCACTCGGTCGATACAGGCTGGAAGATGCTGGCCGAGGCAGTCCTCGCCATTCGTGCGGGTGCGCTGTGGGTGGCCACGAACATCGATGCCACCCTGCCGACCGAGCGAGGACTCGTTCTGGGCAACGGCTCGATGGTCGCAGCGGTGCGCAACGCCACCGAGATCGAGCCGATCGTGGCGGGCAAGCCGGCCGCCCCGATCATGCACGACGCCATCGAGCGCAGCGGAGCACGCTCGGCACTGGTCGTCGGAGACAGACTCGACACCGACATCGCTGGAGCGAACGAAATCGACCTCCCGTCGCTGCTGGTTCTGACCGGCGTCAGTACCGCTGCCGAGTTGTTGCGTGCTCCTCGGCATCTGCGGCCCACTCATATCGGCGCCGATCTCGGAGTCCTGAACGAAGACGAGACGGCGTCGAGGGTCGGTAGCAAGACCGGTTGGACGGTCGGCATCGAGAACGAGGTGCTTTCGGTGCAGTACAGCGGAGACGGTGCGCCGGATGCGTTCGAGGGTGCGCTCGCCACACTGCACGTCGCCTGGTCCGGCTCGGCCTTCTCGGACGTTCGCTTCGAGGGTGATCGGCTCGGCGATCTGCGTTCGCTGCTCGGGTGCTGACACAGCATTCGACAGCACCGTTCGGAGAGCCGCGATCGGGCGTTCGTCGGACCCATCCGATAGCGTGAGAGGCGATGAGCGCGTCTATTCCACTACCAGGACAGCACCGGCCGAGCGGTGCCGGCGATGAGTCGTCGGCTGATCCGGACACTGTTCGCACCGAAGTGTCCTCGCTGCTGAATCAGCTCACCATCGAGTCGACGGACGATGGGGAATCCGAGGCTGTGGACTCCGACGCCCTTGCGCGCGACGCGAGTCTGCTCGACCGCGCGCACGAGGTACTCGTGCGCGCCCTGACCACCGTCGACAAGACCTGACGTGGCTCGTCGCGCACGTGTCGACGCCGAGCTGGTTCGTCGTGGACTCGCCCGATCTCGCGAGCACGCTTCCGAGTTGATCGAAGCAGGCCGGGTGAAGATCGCAGGGACCGTGGCCTCGAAGCCCGCGACCGCGGTGGAGCCGGGCACACCGCTTCTGGTGGCCGACGAGGACAACGAGGTCTCGTGGGCCTCCCGCGGTGCCCACAAGTTGCTCGGTGCCCTCGACGCATTCGAGCCGCTGGGTCTGACCGTCGAGCAGGCTCGTTGTCTGGACGCCGGTGCATCCACCGGAGGGTTCACCGACGTTCTACTGAGTCGAGGCGTGCGTGAAGTGGTTGCCGTCGACGTGGGTTACGGGCAGCTGGTGTGGCGCCTGCAATCCGACGACCGCGTTCATGTCATCGACCGCACCAACGTTCGGTCGATCGACGCCGAGACGATCGGCGGACCGGTGGACGTGATCGTCGCAGATCTGTCGTTCATCTCGTTGAAGCTCGTTCTTCCCGCATTCGTTGCATGCGCGAAGCCGGGTACCGACATGGTGTTGATGGTCAAGCCGCAGTTCGAGGTCGGCAAGGATCGCGTGGGTTCCGGTGGTGTGGTGCGAGATCCCGCGCTGAGAGCCGAGGCCGTCGAGGATGTGGCCAATGCGGCCGTCGCGTCGAATCTCACGGTGCAGGCGGTAGCGGCAAGCCCACTGCCGGGGCCGTCGGGCAATGTCGAGTACTTTTTGTGGCTGAGGGCAGGTGCAGGCGAGGATTCGCCACGCGCCGACATCACGGAACTCGTCCGGCTCGCGATCGAGGAAGGACCACAGTGACTCCGTCCCACGCAGCACCGGAACGGGAGTCGACTCGAGAAATTCTTCTCGTCGCCCATCCTGGTCGACCGGACATCGCCGAAACCGCGCGTCGCGTGGGCAAGGTGTTCGACGAAGCGGGCATCTGCCTTCGCGTTCTCGTGGACGAGGTCGAGCCGTCGAAGATCGAAGCCTCCGATACGGAGGAACACGACCATGTGTTCGTCGCGGACATGAAGCTCAACGTCGTCGAGTTCGGACCGGACGCAGCCGCCGGCTGCGAGATGGTCCTCGTGCTCGGCGGTGACGGGACCTTTCTGCGCGCAGCCGAACTCGCGCAAGCGGCCTCGATTCCGGTGCTCGGCATCAACCTCGGGCACGTCGGATTCCTGGCCGAGGCCGAAGCAGACCATCTCGAAGGTGCCCTGGCCCGCGTCATCGCCGGGGACTACCGCATCGAGCAACGCATGACATTGGACATTGCGATTCGCGTCGGTGACCAGGTGGTCGATCGTGGCTGGGCATTGAACGAAGCCAGCATCGAGAACGGGTCGAGGCTCGGTGTGCTCGAGGTCGTACTCGAAGTCGACGGACGACCGGTGTCCGCATTCGGGTGCGACGGCGTCCTCATCTCCACACCGACGGGCTCGACGGCCTACGCGTTCTCGGCCGGTGGGCCTGTGGTCTGGCCGGAACTCGAAGCGATATTGGTCATTCCGAGCAACGCACACGCGTTGTTCGCGCGGCCGCTCGTCACCAGCCCCGAGTCGATCATCGCGGTCGAAATCGATGCCGGCGGACACGCAGGATTCGTATTCTGCGACGGCAGGCGCACATTGAGCCTGCCGGCCGGTGCTCGCGTCGAGGTGGTGCGGGGAGCGTCACCGATCAAATGGGTTCGACTCGATTCGGCACCGTTCGCCGATCGCATGGTCAAGAAATTCGAACTGCCCGTGACCGGGTGGCGGGGGAGAGCGAGGTAGGGATGCTCGAAGAGATTCGGATCGACAGCCTCGGAGTCATTTCCGGTGCCAACGCACAATTTCACGAGGGGCTGACCGTACTCACCGGCGAAACGGGTGCCGGTAAAACCATGGTGGTCACCAGTCTGCACCTGTTGTCGGGTGCCCGCGCCGACGCAGGCCGGGTTCGGCTCGGCGCGCAGCGTGCCGTGGTGGAGGGGCGATTCAGCACCGACACCGCGTCGGAGCAGGTGATCGACGACGTCGACAAGGTGCTCGAGTCCTCGGGCGGTCAACGGGACGAGGACAATTCGATCATCGCCGTGCGAACCGTCAACTCGGACGGTCGTTCTCGTGCGCACCTCGGTGGGCGCAGTGTCCCCGCATCGGTGCTGTCGAACTTCACCGACTCGTTGCTGACGGTCCATGGTCAGAACGATCAGCTGCGTCTGCTGCGTCCCGATCAGCAACTCGGCGCGCTGGACAGATTCGCGGGGGATGCGGTGGCGTCCCTGGTTTCGAAGTACCGCACCGCGCGCAAGACGTGGCTCGACGCGCGCAACGAGCTGATCGACCGCACCGAACGCAGCCGCGAGTTGGCGCAGGAAGCCGATCGGCTGCAGTTCGGCCTGCAGGAGATCGACTCTCTGGCACCGGAGCCGGGTGAGGATCGCTCCGTGGCCGAGGATGTGCGTCGGCTGGGCGATCTCGATTCGCTGCGCGAGACCGCGGAAGGTGCTTCGGCAGCACTCGTCGGGAGTACCGAGGAGGCGTCGGACACGGCGTCCGCGCTGTATCTGCTGGGCGAGGCTCGCTCTCGCCTCGAACATGCCGAGGACGCAGCACTGACCGAGCTGTTGCCGCGACTGAACGACGCGATGGCGATCGTGGGCGACATCGGGGCAGATCTCACGTCGTACTTGACGGATCTGCCGTCCGATCCGGGTGCCCTCGACACGATCCTGAACCGGCAGGCCGAGCTGAAGTCGTTGACGCGCAAGTACGCCGCCGATGTCGACGGCGTCATCGCCTGGGCGGAAGACGCCCGCGAGCGGCTCTCGCACATCGACACCTCGGCCGATGCGCTCGCCGAGTTGAGCGCCAAGGTCGACGCGGCTGCGATCGACGTCGCGGCGGCTGCGTCGAAGCTCAGTGCGGCTCGCGCGAAGGCCGCCGTGAAGCTCTCGAAGGCGGTCAGCGTCGAACTGGCGGGCTTGGCGATGGGAAAAGCCAAGCTGCAGATCGATGTTCGCGCACTTCCCGCCGGGCCGTCCGACACTGCCCCGATCGTCGTCGACGGCGCCGAACTGCATGCGGGTAGCAGCGGCGTCGACGAGGTCGAGTTTCGTCTGTCCGCGCACGACGGTGCCCAGGCTCTTCCGATCAGCAAGAGTGCGTCGGGCGGTGAGCTGTCGCGGGTGATGTTGGCACTCGAAGTGGTGCTGGCGGGCTCGGACAAGGGCGCGACGATGGTCTTCGACGAGGTCGACGCCGGAGTGGGTGGTCGCGCGGCCGTCGAGGTCGGGCGTCGACTCGGCCGATTGGCACGCACGCACCAGGTCATCGTGGTCACCCACTTGCCGCAGGTTGCAGCATTCGCCGATACACACCTGGTGGTCGACAAGACCGATGCGAAGAAGGGCGCGGCGAACAGTGGGGTTCGGACGCTGTCTTCGTCGGAACGCGTCGTCGAGCTCGCGAGAATGCTCGCGGGTCTGGACGACACGGAGACCGGTCGCGCGCACGCCGAGGAGCTGCTGGCCACCGCAAATGCGGATCGAGCCGCCTTGTAACTTTTGGTGCTGATGTGATCAGTGTGGTAGTTGTTTCGGCGCGCCTCCGTCGTCGGGCGTGTCGATCGGGTCATCATGGTTCCCATGAAGATGCCGGCTCTGCTGTCACGTAGTCAGGATTCGCTGCCCGGAATCACCGGTATCGCGCGAGTCGATCGCAACACGGCCAAGCTCCTCAAACGGGTCGGCCCCGGTGACATCGTCGTGCTCGACGAGCTCGACCTGGACCGCCTGACCGCCGATGCGCTCGTCGAGGCAGGGGTGCTCGCGGTCGTCAACGCGTCCCCCTCGATCTCCGGGCGCTACCCGAACCTGGGCCCCGAGGCCATCGTGGCCAACGGGATCACCTTGATCGACTCGGCCGGCACCGAGATCTTCAAGAAGATCAAGGACGGCACCAAGATTCGCCTCAACGACGGTGGCGTCTACACCGGCGATCGGCGCCTCGCGAAGGGCGACGAGCAGAGCGAAGCCGAGATCTCGGACAAGATGATCGAGGCCAAGACGGGTCTGGTCGACCATCTGGAAGCGTTCTCGGGCAACACGATCGAGTTCATCCGAACCGAGAGCCCGTTGCTCATCGACGGCGTCGGAGTGCCGGACATCGACATCGACCTCAAGGGTCGTCATGTGGTGATCGTGGCCGACGGTCCCGGGCACGCCGAGGATCTGAAGAACCTCAAGCCGTTCATCAAGGAGTACTCGCCCGTCATCATCGGCGTCGGCGCGGGTGCCGACACCGCGATGAAGGCGGGGCATCGCCCTGATCTCATCGTCGGTGATCCCGAGGACGTCACTGCGCAGACGCTCAAATGCGGTGCCGAGGTGGTGCTTCCGGCAGATTCCGACGGACACGCGCAGGGCCTCGAACGCATTCAGGATCTCGGTATCGGTGCCATGACGTTCCCGGCCACCGGTGCTGCTGCCGATCTCGCGCTGCTGTTGGCCGATCATCACGGGGCCTCACTCATCGTGTCGGTCGGTAGCCCGGCCAGCCTGGACGAGTTCTTCGATCGCGGTCGACGCAACACGAACCCGGCCGCATTCATGACACGTCTGAAGGTCGGGGCCAAGCTGGTCGACGCAAAAGCTGTGGCGACGCTGTATCGCAGCCGTGTGTCCGGCGGTGCGATCGCTCTGTTGATTCTGGCGGCGCTCGTCGCCGTCATCGTGGCGTTGGCCGTGTCCAACATCGGCGGTGAATCGTTGGATTGGGCAATCGATCTGTGGAACCGGTTCGCCCTGTGGTTCCAGGGGTTGCTTTCGTGATTTCGCTTCGCCAACATGCCATTTCGCTGGCGGCGGTTTTCGTGGCACTGGCCATCGGCATCGTGCTCGGTTCGGGTCTGCTCTCGAGCGGACTGGTATCGGGCCTTCGAGACGACAAGACCGGTCTCGAAACTCAGGTGGACGATCTGCAGGCGACCAACAATCAGCTCGGTGAGCAGCTCAACTCGGCCGACGGCTTCGACGCTGCGGTATCGGGCCGGGTTCTACGGGACACGTTGGTCGATCGCAGCGTCGTGGTCATCACCACCCCGGATGCCGACCCCGGCGACGTGGACGGAGTCACGCGGTCGATCGGAGCGTCGGGTGCCACCGTCACCGGCCGGGTGTCGCTGACCGATTCGTTCGTCTCCGCTGCGAACGGGGACGATCTCCGTACGCGCCTGACCAACGTCATTCCGGCCGGCGTGCAGTTGCGCACCGGCGCCGTGGACCAGGGCAGCCTCGCCGGAGACCTGCTCGGTTCGGTGCTGCTGCTCAACGCCGAGACCGCTCAGCCGCAGTCGACTCCCGAGGAGCTCTCACTGGCGCTGGAGACGCTGCGTAGCGGCGGGTTCATCGCCTACGACAACGGTGCCGTCGCGCCCGCTCAATTGGCTGTGGTCGTCACCGGTTCCGGTACCTCGGACGTGGAGGATGGCAATCGCGGTGCCATCGTCGCGCGGTTCGCGGGCGCTCTCGACTCGCGTGGTGCTGGCGCGGTACTGGCCGGCCGCTCCGGCGCTGCAGAGGGCAACGGTTCCATCGCTGTGGTGCGCGCCGATTCGGCGCTGTCGTCCGCTCTCAGCACGGTCGACAACGTCGACCGTGAAGCAGGACGGATCACCACTGTTCTCGCCTTGGCGGAGCAGCTGGACGGGGCGTCGGGCCGCTACGGCACCGGAGCCAACGCGAACGCCGTGACCGTCGGAGCGCCGGCGAGCTGATCGTCGTCGGAACGCGCGTGTCGTTGGCGGTGAGGTAGGTACTGGTGTTACCGTGAAGTCCCGTGGGTAGCAGGCCCAATTTCCACGCTTCACCTCTCTTATCAGCCCCCTGATAGGAGCAAGCCCTGCAGACTCGTCACGGGAGCCTCATTGTCACGCCTTCAGTCGCGTTCCGACACCAAGCACATTTTCGTCAGTGGGGGCGTCGCGTCCTCACTCGGAAAAGGCCTGACGGCATCCAGCCTCGGCCAGCTACTGACCGCACGCGGACTGCGCGTGACCATGCAGAAGCTCGATCCTTACCTCAATGTCGATCCCGGCACGATGAACCCGTTCCAGCACGGTGAGGTCTTCGTCACCGAGGACGGCTCCGAGACCGATCTCGACGTCGGCCACTACGAGCGATTCCTCGACCGTGATCTGTCCGGTTTCGCCAATGTCACCACCGGCCAGGTGTACTCGACGGTCATCGCCAAGGAACGCCGCGGTGAATACCTGGGCGACACCGTTCAGGTCATCCCGCACATCACCGACGAGATCAAGCGTCGCATTCTCGCCATGAACGGCCCGGACCTGCAGGGTCACCAGCCAGACGTCGTGATCACCGAAATCGGCGGCACCGTCGGCGATATCGAGTCGCAGCCGTTCCTCGAAGCAGCGCGTCAGGTGCGCCACGACGTCGGCCGTAACAACGTGTTCTTCCTGCACGTGTCGTTGGTTCCGTTCCTGGCTCCGTCCGGTGAACTCAAGACCAAGCCCACTCAGCACTCCGTCGCAGCACTGCGCAGCATCGGTATCCAGCCCGACGCGTTGATCCTGCGTTGCGATCGCGACGTGCCGCCGGGGCTCAAGAACAAGATCGCGCTCATGTGCGACGTCGACGTCGACGGCTGCATCTCCACGCCCGACGCGCCGTCGATCTACGACATTCCCAAGGTGCTGCACAAGGAAGGCCTGGACGCGTACGTCGTCCGTCAGCTCGGTCTCCCGTTCCGCGATGTGGACTGGACCATCTGGGGTGGACTGCTCGAGCGCGTCCACCAGCCGCGCGAAACCGTGCGCGTCGGCTTGGTCGGCAAGTACGTGGACCTGCCCGACGCGTACCTCTCGGTCACCGAGGCGCTGCGTGCCGGTGGATTCGCCCATCGCGCGAAGGTCGAGATCAAGTGGGTTCCATCCGACGAGTGCTCGACGCCTGCGGGGGCGCAGGCCGCGTTGGGCGATGTCGATGCCGTGCTCATTCCCGGTGGTTTCGGTATCCGCGGCATCGAGGGCAAGCTCGGGGCCATCGAGTTCGCACGTACCCGCAAGATTCCGTTGCTGGGGTTGTGCCTCGGATTGCAGTGTGTGGTCATCGAGGCGGCTCGTTCGGTCGGTCTGACCGATGCCAATTCCGCCGAGTTCGATCCGGACACCAAGGATCCGGTGATCTCCACGATGGCCGATCAGGAAGACGCCGTCGCCGGTGACGCCGATCTCGGCGGCACGATGCGCCTCGGTGCCTACCCGGCCACTCTGCAGAAGGGCTCGGTTGTCGCGGCGTCGTACGGCACCGAGAACGTCTCGGAGCGTCACCGTCACCGCTACGAGGTCAACAACGACTACCGGGACCGAATTGCCAAGAGCGGCTTGGTGTTCAGTGGTACTTCACCGGACGGTCACCTGGTGGAGTTCGTCGAACTGCCCGCGTCGGTTCACCCGTTCTTCGTCGCCACGCAGGCGCATCCGGAACTCAAGAGCCGGCCGACTCGTCCGCATCCGCTGTTCGCGTCGTTGATCAACGCCGCGCTCAAGTACAAGGCTGCCGAGCGTCTGCCGGTCGACATTCACGGTGACACCGTGGCGGCAGAGGAATCGGACGCGGCCGAGACCGTCGGATGAGCGAGCCTCGGCACGAGTTCACCACCCTCGACTCGTCCGTGCCGTATTCCGGCGCGATCCTTGCGCTTCGGCTCGATCAGGTCGCGATGCCGAACGGTCGTCAGGCCGAGCGTGAGGTGATCGAGCATCACGGCGCAGTCGGAATTCTGGCCGTCGACGATCAGGATCGTGTGGTGATGATCGAGCAGTACCGGCACCCCGTCGGTCGTCGACTGTGGGAGTTGCCTGCCGGTCTGCTGGACGAGCCGGGGGAGCAGCCTGTACTGGCGGCTCAGCGTGAGCTCGCCGAGGAAACCGGGCTCGCCGCTCGGACGTGGTCGGTTCTGGTCGATGTGCTGGCCTCGCCCGGGTTCACCGACGAGGCAGTGCGGATCTTCCTGGCTCAGGGCCTGACCGAGGTCGATCGGCCCGAGGCTCACGACGAGGAAGCCGATATCGAGCTTTCGTACGTGCCGGTGGACGAGGCCGTCCGTCGGGCTCTGTCGGGCGAGATCGTCAACGCATCCGCGGTGGCGGGCGTTCTCGCATTAGCCGCGGCGCGCGCTACCGGTACCGAACTGCGCCCCGCCGACTCCCCGTGGCCCGATCTGCCGACAGCATTCGAGAAGCGGAAGAGTTCACGAAAGTAGCCACCGTGATCGGCCAGCAGATTCAGACGTACCTCGACCATCTGGTGGTCGAGCGCGGGTCGGCACCGAACACGGTGTCGTCCTACCGTCGCGATCTGGTGCGTTACGAGCGGTTCCTCAGTGGCTACGGCATCACCGATCTGGTGAAGGTCGCCGAGAACGACATCACCGAGTTCGTGCTCTATCTGCGGCGCGGTGACGACGATTTCCCGGCTCTCGCAGCGAGTTCGGCTGCCCGGACGTTGATCGCGGTGCGGGGTCTGCACCGATTCGCGCTCGCGGAGGGCATGGTCGAGCGCAACGTCGCGAGCGAGGTCAAGCCGCCCCAACCGGCGAAGCGACTACCGAAGTCGCTCCCCGTCGACCAGGTGGTGGCGTTGCTCGAATCGGCGTCGGTTGCCGGTCCCGATGCCCCGCGCGGTCTGCGGGATCGGGCCCTGTTGGAACTGCTGTATTCGACCGGGGCTCGTATTTCCGAGGCAGTGGGGCTCGACGTCGACGACATCGACACCGAGGCCCGCTCGGTGCTGCTACGCGGCAAAGGTGGCAAGCATCGCATCGTCCCGGTCGGGCGGCCCGCGATCGAGGCCGTCGACGCCTACCTGGTGCGCGGCCGGCCGGGGCTGGTCTCGCGCTCCGATCCTGCGCTGTTCCTCAACGTCCGGGGCGGCAGGTTGTCTCGGCAGAGTGCGTGGCAGGTGTTGCAGGATTCTGCCGTGCGGGCCGGGATCACCGCGGGGGTCTCACCGCACGTCCTGCGGCATTCGTTCGCTACTCATCTGCTCGACGGCGGTGCCGATGTCCGCGTCGTGCAGGAGCTGTTGGGGCACGCTTCGGTGACGACGACGCAGATCTACACCCTCGTCACCGTCAACACGCTGCGCGAAGTGTGGGCCGGCGCGCATCCGCGGGCGAGGTAGCACGAGCCCGGCGGCCGTGTGTCAGCGTGTCCGATGACGTTGCCGGCGCACCAAGCGGTAGCGTTTGCCAGATCTACTCGAAGACGAACGGGACAGGGGAGCGCTGGAACGTGTCGACACCGCAGCCGCCAGCGGCGGAGTCAGCTTTGGAACATCCACATCTCGACGGCGCCCTGTTCCAGACGCGTCAACCGGAATCCAGTCGGGAGACACGCGACATCACTCCTGCTCCGAACGAGCTCGGGCCCACGGGTCGTATGACTCGGCCGGTCCCGGATCCGCAGCCGTTGTCCAGTCACGGCCCGGCCAAGATCATTGCGATGTGCAACCAGAAGGGTGGCGTCGGTAAGACGACGTCGACCATCAATCTCGGTGCTTCGTTGGCCGGCTACGGCCGTCGCGTGCTCCTCGTGGACCTCGACCCGCAGGGCGCACTGTCCGCAGGATTGGGCGTCGCACATCACGAGCTCGATCTGACGGTCTACAACCTCCTCGTCGAGGCGAAGGTCTCCGCCGACGACATCATCATGCGCACTCGCGTCGAGAACCTCGATCTGATGCCCAGCAACATCGACCTCTCGGCCGCCGAGATTCAGCTGGTCACCGAGGTGGGCCGCGAGCAGACGCTCGGGCGGGTGCTGCATCCGATTCTCGATCGCTACGACTACGTGCTCATCGATTGCCAGCCGTCCCTCGGTCTGCTGACGGTCAATGCACTCACGTGTGCCGACGAAGTGTTGATCCCGATGGAGTGCGAGTACTTCAGCCTTCGTGGCCTGGCACTGCTCAACGACACCGTCGAGAAGGTGCGCGATCGTCTCAACCCGCGGCTCAAGTTGGCCGGCATCGTGGTGACGATGTTCGACGCCCGCACGCTGCACTCGCGTGAGGTGATGACGCGAGTGGTCGAGGTGTTCGGCGATGTCGTCTACGACACGGTGATCACCCGCACCGTCCGATTCCCGGAAACCAGCGTCGCCGGCGAGCCGATCACCACATGGGCTCCGAAATCCGGCGGCGCGCAGGCGTACCGCGCCCTTGCGCGCGAGGTGATCTACCGGTCGGGTCCGTGACCGTCGACGCCACCGACGAGGCCCCGATCGAGGTTCCCGCCGACGCGGATCCGTCGAAATTTCGGGTGCGTCTGCTCAACTTCGAGGGTCCGTTCGATCTGCTGCTGTCGCTGATCAGTCAGCACCGCATGGACGTCACCGAAGTGGCGTTGCACACCGTCACCGACGATTTCATCTCGTTCACCAAATCACTCGGTGCCGATGTCGGCCTCGATCAGACGACGGAATTCCTCGTCGTCGCCGCGACGCTCCTCGATCTCAAGGCGGCGCGGTTGCTGCCCTCGGGTGATGTGGAGGACGCCGAGGATCTGGCGCTGCTCGAAGTGCGAGATCTACTCTTCGCGCGGTTGCTGCAGTACCGCGCCTACAAGCAGGTCGCTCTGCTGTTCGGTGAGCTGGAAGCTGCTGCGCTGCGGCGTTATCCGCGGTCGGTATCGGTGGAGGACAGATACGCCGATCTGATTCCCGAGGTGCTGCTCGGCGTCGACCCGGCCACGTTCGCCGACATCGCCGCAGCGGCCTTCAGGCCCAAGCCGATTCCCCAGGTGGGACTCGATCACATCCATCAGCACGCGGTCTCGATTCCCGAGCAGGCAGCGTGGTTGCTCGAGAATCTGCAGGGGCGAGGCCTGAACGAGTGGGCGTCGTTCTCGGAGTTGGTGCAGGACTGCGAGGTGCAGGTGGAAATAATCGCTCGATTCCTTGCGTTGCTGGAGCTGTTCCGGCAACAGGTGATCGCGTTCGAGCAGCCCGAGCCGCTCGGCGATCTTCGAGTGAGTTGGACCGGTAAGGACGAAGGACCCATCGTGGTCACGGAAGAGGACTACGCATGAGTGCCGATCCAGAACTCGAGCTCGAGGACGTCGAGGATTCCGAGGAGCTGGACGACACCACTCTCGCGTCGGCTCTGGAAGCTGTGTTGCTGATCGTCGACACTCCCGCGTCGGACGAGCAGCTTGCCTCGGCCGTGGGTGCCTCGGTGGCCCGCGTGCGCGCGGCCTTGACGGCGATGGCCGCCGAACTGACCGAACGAACCAGCGGAATCGATCTTCGCTACGCCGGTGACGGATGGCGTTTCTACACCCGAACCGCCTATGCGCCGTACGTCGAACGGCTGCTTCTGGACGGCGCTCGGTCCAAGCTCACACGCGCGGCATTGGAAACCCTGGCCGTGATCGCATATCGTCAACCGTTGACCCGCGCACGAGTCAGCGCCGTGCGAGGAGTCAACGTCGATGGAGTGATGCGTACGTTGCTCGCCCGTGGACTGATCTCCGAAGCAGGAACCGACCCGGAGACGACCGGCACGATGTACTGCACCACCGAGTTGTTCCTCGAACGGCTCGGACTCGCATCGCTCGGTGATCTACCCGAACTGGCGCCGCTGTTGCCGGGTGTGGACCTGATCGACGAGATCAGTGACAGCATGGACACCGACCCGAGAATGACCCGCTCCACCAAGAACCGCGGATCGAAACCCGATCCGGCAGCCGAGCTCGACTCGGACGACTGATAGGTAAGACAAGTGAACAAGCCCGCTCGCCGTGATGGCACACCGGACCGTAACAAGAGACAAGACCCACGCAGGAAGCCGACCGCAGGTAGGTCGGACACTCCGCGTGACGCGCGCCGCGGAGATCGCACCCGCGACGCAGCGCCCCGTGACGGCGCTCCCCGTACCGGAGCCCCGCGCACCGGAGCCCCCCGCACCGGGGGACCTCGCGCAGGCGCGCCTCGCACCGGAGCTCCTCGCACAGGAGCCCGACCTGCCCCTCGCCGTAGCGTCGAGCAGGACGAATCGACCGATTACACGCCCGTCCAGACCGGTGTCAACGACCGCAGCAACGACGCTGTTCCGCGCAAGAAGCCCTCGCGTCCCAAGCCGCCGAAGCCGCAGAAGAAGCAGGTTCCGTCGACCACGATCAGCAACGCCAAGCCGGCGAAGCATCAGCACACCGATTCCTCACCGCGCAAGCATGTGCCCGCCGGTGAAGGTGTTCGGTTGCAGAAGGTGCTCGCACAGGCCGGCGTCGCATCGCGTCGCGCCGCCGAGGAACTGATCGCCGACGGCCGCGTCGAGGTCGACGGACGCATCGTCACCGAACAGGGCATCCGCATCGATCCCAACATCGCCGTGGTCCGTGTCGACGGCACCCGCGTGGTGGTGAAGGAAGAGCTGGTTCATCTCGCGATGAACAAGCCGCGTGGATGGCAGTGCACGATGTCCGACGATCTGGGACGCCCGTGCGTCGGCGACATCGTCTCCGAGCGGGTCCAGGCGGGTCAGCGACTGTTCCACGTCGGCCGCCTCGATGCCGACACCGAGGGACTGTTGCTCTTCACCAACGACGGTGATCTTGCTCACCGCCTGATGCATCCGTCGTTCGAGGTTTCGAAGACCTACCTCGCGACGTTGTCGGGCACCATTCCCCGCACGCTCGGCAAGCAGCTGCGTGAGGGCGTCACCCTCGACGACGGACCGGTGAAGGTCGACGGCTTCCAGCTGCTCGACATCTCGGACGGCAAGTCGCTCGTCAAGGTGACCCTGCACGAGGGCCGCAAGCACATCGTGCGTCGGTTGTTCGACAAGGTCGGATTCCCGGTCGGACGCCTCGTGCGTACCGATGTCGGCAACATCGTGCTCGGCGATCAGCGTCCGGGAACACTGCGTGTTCTCGGTCGCGGCGAGATCGGCAAGCTCTACGAATCCGTAGGCCTGTGATGAGTGCGCTCGTCGTGGCGATGGACGGTCCTTCGGGCACCGGTAAGTCGTCGGTGTCGCGCAGACTCGCGTCGGCACTGGAAGCGAGCTACCTCGACACCGGCGCGATGTACCGCGTCGCGACGGTATGGGTTCTCCGTTCGGGCGTCGAGCCCACCGATGCGGATGCGGTTGCGAAAGCTGTTGCTGCGCTTCCCCTCGAGATCGGCAAGGACCCACTGTCCGAGACCGTGTTGCTCGACGGTGAGGACGTCAGCGGCGAAATCCGCGGCGACGCAGTCACCAAGGCCGTCTCGGCCGTGTCCGCAGTGCCTGCGGTGCGCGAGTTGTTGGTGCAGATGCAGCGCGATCTCGCGAGCTCGTCGACGCGAATCGTGGTGGAGGGCCGCGACATCGGCACCGTCGTTCTTCCCGAGGCCGACGTGAAGGTGTTCCTGACTGCCTCACCGGAGGCGCGGGCAGAGCGTCGCAACAAACAGAACATCGAACAGGGTCGCGACGACGACTACGAATCCGTGCTCGCGGACGTGCAACGCCGCGATCATGCAGATTCGACGAGAGCAGTGTCACCGCTTCGTCCCGCCGAGGATTCGGTGATCGTCGATACCAGCGAGCTGGATCTCGACGGCGTGATCGAGCGTTTGCTGCTCGTGGTGAACGACAGAAGTGGAGCAGTGCAGTGAGTGAAGAATTCTTCTCCGGCGCAGCGGAAACCGCGGGCGACGGAATATGGAGTGACGAGGGCGAGTGGGAGTACGTCGACCTCAACGAGGGCGAAGACGGCGAAGATGCCGTTGCCGTACCGACTCTCGCCGTCGTAGGGCGTCCGAACGTCGGTAAGTCGACGCTCGTCAACCGCATCATCGGACGACGCGAAGCCGTCGTCGAGGACGTCCCCGGCGTCACCCGCGACCGGGTGTCGTACGAGGCCAACTGGAGTGGTCGGCGCTTCCTGGTGCAGGACACCGGCGGTTGGGAGCCCGACGCCAAGGGTCTGCAGGCATCCGTTGCGCGCCAAGCCGAGTTGGCCATGCACACCGCCGACGCGATCCTGTTGGTCGTCGACGCGCGAGTCGGCTCGACGACGACGGACGAGGCTGTCGCACGAGTGCTGCGTCGGTCGAAGACTCCGGTTCTGTTGGTGGCCAACAAGGTCGACGACGGCCGCACCGAGTCCGAGGTCGCCGCACTGTGGTCGCTGGGTCTGGGGGAGCCGCTGTCGGTCTCGGCCACTCACGGCCGCGGAACGGGTGATCTGCTGGACCGTGTGCTCGAGGCGTTGCCCGAGACTCCGCGCGAAGGGATCCCCGGTGGGGGACCCAGGCGTGTCGCTCTGGTCGGTAAGCCGAACGTGGGCAAGTCCTCGCTGATCAACAAGCTCTCGGGTGACGAGCGCTCGGTGGTGCACGATGTTGCCGGAACCACCGTCGATCCCGTCGACTCGTTGGTCGAATTGGGCGGCAAGACATGGCGATTCGTCGACACCGCCGGGCTGCGCAAGCGCGTCAGTCATGCCAGTGGTGCCGAGTTCTACGCGTCGCTGCGCACCAAGTCCGCGATCGAGGCCGCCGAGGTCGCGATTCTGCTTCTCGATGCCTCCGAGGTGATCTCGGAGCAGGACATGCGCGTGCTCAGCATGGTCGCCGATGCCGGCCGCGCGTTGGTGCTGGCGTTCAACAAGTGGGATCTGGTGGACGACGATCGTCGTCAGCAGCTAGAGAAGGAGATCGATCGCGATCTCGCTCGGGTGCCGTGGGCGCAGCGAGTGAACATCTCGGCTCAGACGGGCCGTGCGGTCCAGAAGCTCGTGCCCGCTCTGGAGACGGCTCTGGAGTCGTGGGACAAGCGCGTACCCACCGGCAGGTTGAACACGTGGCTCAAGGAGGTCGTGGCGGCCACTCCGCCGCCGATGCGAGGTGGACGTCTGCCGCGCATCATGTTCGCGACGCAGGCCAGCACACGGCCGCCGACGTTCGTGCTGTTCACCACCGGCTTCCTCGAGGCCGGCTACCGCCGATTCATCGAGCGGCGTCTGCGTGAGGAGTTCAACTTCGACGGCAGCCCCGTGCGTGTCTCGGTGCGTATCCGCGAGAAGCGGGAACGGCCGGGCAAGGGCAACAACCGCTGATGTGGCCCGACCCCGCCCCTGAGCAGGCGATTTCCTCTCAGGGGTAGGGCTGGGGTAATCTCAGCAAGCGCCTTTCGAGGCGCGGCGGGCTGTGGCGCAGCTTGGTAGCGCACTTGACTGGGGGTCAAGTGGTCGCAGGTTCAAATCCTGTCAGCCCGACATTGTTAGATGCAGGTCAGAGGCGGTTTCGGAGAAATCCGAAGCCGCCTTTTTGGCTGAAAGTAGGGCTCCGTGCCGCTCAGTGTCACAACTCTTTCCTTAGTCGATGTTCGGTGTCCATAGGCGTCCGCCTCGACCGCGCTGACTGAGGCGAGGTTTCGGCCGCTTCGACCGCGTGAATCTTGAATCCCGGATCAAACTCGTGTGGAAACCGTTCGCGCGCTGACGGCGGTCAGCCACCTGCGTTCGCGTCGACCGATCTGGGCCCTTGAACCGGGTAATGCGATAGACCTTGCAATGGCCGATGTCAGCCTTGTAAACTGCATTTTCCGCACCGTCCTAGGTGAAACGCCAGCTCAGCACAGTTTTGATGTTGCAGAACTGTCGGTAACCTGTGATTGGCTGCCGGTATGGACTTCCCACGCGGCCGGACACCTGCGGTGACCAATGCCGTGGGCATCTCTGTGAGTACCAGCTCAGCGGCTGTCGAGTCGGAGATCCCGCCTGCGGTTGCGAAGCGGATCGCCAGTGCCGTTCGATCCTCCCGCTGCGAGGGCACGCGAAAGACCTACGCGGCCGCGTGGAGACGCTTTTTCAACTGGTGCGAGTCGAATGGTCACGTGACGTTGCCGGCGCACCCGATCCACCGTCGCCGCCTACCTCGTCGACGCCGCCGACACCCGGAGCGAGTCGGGGGAGCGGGCCTACGCCGTCGCCACCTTCGGCACGTGCATCGCGGCGATCAAACATCAGCATCGCACCACCGGCCACCTGTCGCCATCCGCGCACGAACTCGTCACCGCAACACTGTCCGGGATTCGACGCGAGTACGCCGCAGCGGGCGACCGGCCCCGCACCCCACGAGATCCACTCCTGGTCGACGACATCGAACTCCTCGTTCAGACAGCCCGGGCTCGATGCCGCGGGTGGGCCGACGAGGTCCTCGAACGTCGCGATTCGGCGATTTTGCTCCTCGGGTTTGCCGGCGCGTACCGCCGCAGCGAGCTCTCGGAGCTGGTGTGCGGTGACGTCACCGTGCACCGGTGCGACGGTGATGGCGCTCATAGAAAGTGCTCAACTTCGCTCAGCGAAAGTGCTCACCCGGTAGCGGTGATCACTGTAGCGGTCGACGGGTCCCGGTGACGGCTTTGCGGAGCTTCTCCGAGCGTGCGTTGTGGTCGCGGAGCCGGTAGGAATCACCGGACACATCGAGCACTACCGATCGATGCAAGAGGCGGTCGAGCATGGCTGCTGCGACGGTGTCGTCACCGAGAACCGTTCCCCACGAGCCGACCCCGCGGTTGCTGGTGATCACGATCGATGTCTTCATATACCGTTGCGAGACAACCTGAAACAACGCCGAAGCCGCCTCTCCCGGCAACGGAAGATACCCGAGTTCGTCGATCACCAACAGTGTCGGCCCGGCGTAGAACCGAATCGTCGTCGCCCATCTGCCTTCGATCGCAGCCCGATGACATCGAGCGGCGAGATCGGCGGCGGTGGTGAAATACGTCCGATATCCAGCATGCGCTGCAGCCCGTGCCAGCCCGACCGACAGATGCGTCTTCCCGACCCCGGGCGGGCCGATGAGCAGCACATTGGTAGCGGTCTCCAAATATCCGCAGGTCGCGAGCTCGTCGATCAGCTTCTTGTCGACTCCGGCGGCGTTGTCGAAGTCGAAGTCCTCGAGCGATGCCGGGGTCGGCAGGCACGCGAACCGCAACCTGCCGGTCAACCGCCGCGCTTCGGTGGCGGCGACCTCGATCGAGGGCAACCGCTCCAACGCTGCCGTCATCGACAGCTCCTCCGCCGCGGCCTGGTCGAGGACCGCCGGCAACGCTTCGGCGGCGTCGGCGAGTTCGAGGACCCGGAGATGCCCACGCAAACGTTGGTAGAGGCTCGCTGTTTCGGGCCGCGAGTTCACGTGGTCGAACCTTTGTCGACACACTTTCCCTCCGAGATGCAGTAAAGGAGCCTGAAGCTACTCGATGGATGACCACGTGAATCGACACAGTCGGTCGACTGGACGGACGCTTCCGCGCGGTAGCGAGCTACGCCGGAACTTCGATCTGCGACGGGGATGGCGATCCAGCACCGTTCCAGCGAGCGGAACGTTTCGGTGCCGAGAGAGGGCGGAGAGCCTTACAGTTCGATTCACAGACGTGCGTACGGAAGTGGTGTTTCTTCACTTCGATTTTCGATAAAGACATTCGACCGACGAAATGAGGCTCCCGCGACGACACGAAACAGGGTTCGCGCGTCCGAAGATGGCACGCCATCGTTTCGGTCATCGAATTACATTCCGTGACAACGTTGTTGGCGAGACCGTGGACGCACACTACTCGATCCATCCCATCTCGCACGAGCGTGAAACAGAAGCTCTCCACGCTGCCGGTCCGGCCCACCTGTCCGGCTTCCGAAGTGTTGGCCGACTGCGTGACCACTACCCACCGGACGAGCGCGCAACACCGTGATCATGGATCGGGAGCGTCGCCTTCTCTGATCGGGCAGCGCTGTCGACTGGGCACAACTCGCCCACAACCGTCGCGTACGAGACAGCGGTGAACAACTGTTCTTCGGCACCGCTGCGAGCAGCAAAGCCAGTCGCAAACTGTGAGGGGTCAATGATGTTTCGTACGAAAACCGAACGTAGAGAGGTCGATCCGCTCGGGTCGATCGACCCGATCGACCCGAGTGCTCACCGTCCTGCCGGGCGCATGGGCATCCTGTCGGTCGAGGAACTGCGTATGTTGGAACTGGCACGCCGATGGGCACCCTTCGGTGGAGCCGACACGACCGACATCTACGTCGAGTTCGGGCTGAGCAGGACGCAGTTCTACGACCGGATTCAGCAGATTCTCGAACGACTTCAGAAGTCGACGTGATCGGAACGACAGAAGCTCTTTTCTGCTCGGCAGATGGTTGCCGAGGTCTCGCAGCAGGGGGCGGCACGGTGTGGCTGTGTTTCAGGTGGGCGTTGCAGTGCGTGGACCTAGTCGGTCCTGGTGCGTTCCCATCCAGTCCCTCGACGTGACATCCACGTAAATCTTGTTCCCGAAACCCTGCCGCACGGACTGGCTTAGCGCTAAGTTATCTGAGATGTCTGAGCGATAAGCTACCTTGGCTTTCGCGCGCCTAGTCTGAGCGGACACGCAGCACTGGAGGACGCGTCATGATCGATCCAAACACGACAACGACCGGTGGCACCGACATAGTGCGGACGAACTGGCCGGTACTTGCGCTGGCGCTACTGGCCTGCGTACTCGACGGCTACGACACCATCGCGCTCGGGTTGTCGGTTCCCTCGCTGTCACGCGAGTGGGGTGTGCCCGCTTCACACTTCACGCCGGCTCTTTCTCTGACGAGCCTCGGAAGTGCCCTCGGTTTCATCATGGTCGGCCGGTTGATCGCGCGGTTCGGCTGTCGGAATGTCATGTTGGCAGCTGTTGCGCTCTTCACGTTGGGGACCTTACTGACGGCGTGGGCGAGCAATGTCACCGAATTGACGGCATTGCGGCTTCTCACGGGCCTCGGTCTGGGTGCTGTCATGCCGGCGGCAATCACGCAGGCGACCGTCCTCAACCCTGAGCGTATTCGCCAGTCGATCGCGGTCCTGGTGGGGATGGGAATGGCGGTCGGTGCACTGATTGCCGGTGTGGCCGGTAGCCAGTTGATCGGGCACTTCGGGTGGTCGTCGGTCTTCATTGCCGGAGCTGTTGCCGCGGCGGTATTGTTCCCGTTCCTGTGGATCGGTCTTCCGGACGAGCGCACCGTCATCGGTCGAATCCCCGTATCCGATGCCAAACACAAGGCATCGTTGGCTCGGCTCTTCGATCCCGAAGTCCGCACGCGCACAGTGCTTTTGTGGATCTTCTCGTTCCTGGTGTTCTCGGTGTACTACATCTTCTCGTCGTGGCTACCGACGTTGCTGGTCAGCTACGGTTTCACCACCAGCCTGGCCCCGCTCGGATCGGCAGCGCTCGGAGTCGGCAGCATCGTGGGTGCAGCCATCCTTGTCGTCGGGCTGACCAAGTTTCGACTGACCTCGATCCTGACGTTCACTACTGTGGCGGCCGCCGTCTTCCTCACCATTTCTGCCTATCTCGGACCGGACAAGGCTTTGCTTCTGCTTGTGTTCGGCGGAGTGGGCCTCGGCCTCCAAGGGGGCATGCTCGGGCAGGCGGCAGTTGCGGTAACGATGTATCCGCAAGGCACCGCGGCGACGGGCGTCGGTTGGACCTGCTCGATGGGCCGCTTGGGGTCGGTGGTCGGCCCCGTCGTCGGCGGTGCGCTGATCGGGCTCGGAACCTCCACAAGCACGATAGTGCTGCTCGCGTGCATCCCCGTGCTCGCCGCCTTGGTGATCATCGTTGTGCTCGGCAGGATGCGCACGGTAGGCGTAGCCGATCCCGTTGCCGCAACGACCATCACGGCGTGAACCGACCGGTGCCGAGGTCCACGCACCCCCGGTGGACGACGCCCTCCGCCGCTCCGGTTCCGCCGATCGGAACATCCGAGTTGTGGCGCGCATCACCTAAGTGAAACATGTTGGAAGACAGAAGATTCGATTCGCCAGATGGCGATCGCACACAGTCAGGATCTTTTCATATGTCGAGTCACGACACAGACACTCTCGATGGAACGCCGATCGACGTCAGGGCAGAGAAGGCCCCTGTGCTCATCGTCGGTTCCGGACCGGCAGGGCTGACGTCCGCCCTCGCGCTGGCCCGCTCCGGCATCCGCAGCATTGTTGTCACGCGCTATGCGGGACTTGCCCACACCCCCCGCGCGCACATCACCAATCAGCGGACACTGGAAATCTTGGCCGACCTGGGTGTCGAGCAGCAGGTCGGTGAGGCCGGTCGACTCCTCGAAGATCTCCCGTACAACATTTGGCTCCTCACTTTGGGCGGACCCGAAATTCTGCGCACCACCGCGTGGGGTGCCGGCACGGCCGATCAGGCCCGATACCGTCAGGCCAGCCGCCATTTGCCGGTCGACCTGTTCCAGCACCAACTCGAGCCGATCCTCGCCGACGCCGCCGTGGCAACCGGGCTCGTCGATCTGAGATTCGGGCACGAATTTCTCTCGTTGGAGCAGGATGCACAGGGGGTCGATGCGAAGATTCTCGAGCGGCACTCAGGGCGTCGATATGCCGTTCGCGCCGACTACTTGATCGGAGCAGACGGCGCAAAGAGCCGAGTGCTCAGGGACGCGGGACTCGAGGTACGTGGCGAGTTCGACCTGGCGCGATTCTCCTTCGCCTGGATCAAGGCAGATCTGAGCAGGTATGTCGCGCACCGGCCCGGGGCACTGTACTGGGGTGCCGACAACGATCACTGCACATGGATCCTCGTGGACGGATACGACGAGTGGATCGCAGGGTGGGGTGTGACGGATCCCGAGCCTCCCTCCCACGAAGTAGTGCTGGAGAACGTAAGAAGGTCGGTGGGAGACCCGCTCGTCGAGATCGAAATCAAGCACGTGAGTACATGGGGAGTGAACCATGCTGCGGCCGAACAATATTCGGCAGGGCGAGTGTTCTGTGCGGGCGATGCGGTACACCAACATCCACCGACCAACGGACTGGGCAGCAACACTTCGATCGCCGACGGGTACAACCTCGCGTGGAAGCTTGCGCTCGTCATCGATGGTGTTGCAACACCGACACTTCTCGATACCTACAGTACCGAGCGTGCTCCGGTCGGCCGGCAGATCGTCGACCGTGCCTGGGAGTCTCTCCAGATGGTGTTTTCGTTGGCGCCTCAACTCGGTATCGTTCCCGGCCTCAGTACCGAGGAGAAGTGGGAGATCGTCAACTCGATCGAGGAGAACAGCCCGCGTGGTCGGCAACTGCGAGAAACCATCGCACGGTTCCGAGACACGATGGATTTCAGCTTCAACGCTCATGCAATCGAGCTGGGCTATCGATACGACGTTCCGGGAGCGCCGGAATCGGTCGGGGAAGCACCGAATCCTGATGGAGTGCTCTACATTCCGTCGACCGAACCCGGGCATCACTTGCCCCACGCCTGGGTCGAGTGCGGTCGTCGGCGGGTATCCACAGTCGATCTCGTGGGACACGGCAAGTTCACTCTGATCGTCGGCCGTGAGGGAGACGGATGGGAGACCGCGGCCGAGCGCATTCGTGCCGAATACGGACTGGTGATCGTCACCCAGATCATCGGCGGCGCAGGGGGTTCGCGAGACTTCCTCGGCGAATGGGCGAAGGTCCGGGGTGTCCAGGACGACGGGTGCATTCTTGTCCGTCCCGACGGTCACGTTGCGTGGAAGGCTGTGCACGGTTTCGACGTCGACGGCCTGGTGCGGGCACTGGGCGTCGCTTTGGGGAGGCAGAGCGTCGGAAGCGAGGAAGCCCCTGTCCTCGCCGGATCCCCGTCGTAGGTCGGCTGATTCCGTTGGCCGGTGCACAGGTCCTCGTCGTCCTCAGCCTCCCGTGGCGATGATCTCTTCGATGTTTCGTTCCGCGAGAGCGGCGATGGTCAGTGAAGGATTGACGGCTCCGGTGCTTCCCGGGATCAGCGAGCCGTCGACGATGTAGAGGCCGTCGTAGCCGACCACGCGCCCGTATCCGTCCGTTGCCTTGCCCAGCACCGCGCCACCGAGAGGATGTGCAGTGAACGACGCATTGACGTCGGGGACTCGCAGGAGCGGGAAGCCGGTTCCGACTCCCGAGGTGTGGGCGATGCGATCGTGCACGGCGCGCAGTGCGTCTTCGACGTACCTGTTGCCCTGTTCGGGCCAGCGCAACTGGGTCTTTCTAGCCGCGCGATCGTAGACGAACTCACCGCGGGTCGGGTCGAGCACCATTCCGAGCGAGCCGATGAGGGACATGTCGATGGGTGAGCCGGGGACGTACCAGTTCTCGAGGGTGAGCGGGGTTCCCGACTCGTCGAAGATGCGCGATGCCGACGGTGACGCCTGCACGATGCCGTTGCCTTCCGGGGTCATACCGCGCACCAGAGCGGCATCGCCGTTGGTACCCCATCCCTGCCCGACGTGTTCGTTGAGGTCGGGCAGCGCGCCGGTGTCCCGGGCCGCGACCAGCAGCTCGGAGGTGCCCATCGATCCCGCCCCGAGAAACAGACGGTCGCAGGTCAGGGTTCGGGATTCGACGACCGATGCGGTGGGGTCGAGAATGTCGACCTCGAGGACGTACCGGCCATCGGCGGCCCGACCGACCGATGTCACCTCGTGTCGCGCATGAATTGTCGCGCGAGTGGTGCGTTGTGCGTCGGCGAGGTAGTTCTGGGTCAGGTCGAACTTGGCACCGTTGGAGTTTCCGAGGTTCGATTCGCCGATGGTCGCCGACGGCCGTGCAGCGCCGGACAGTTCCGCGCGTACCACGTCCCAGTTCCAGATGCCGTCTATGCGGCTGGGCGTGTATCCGGCTCGTCGCGCCTGCGCGTCCCAGATGCGGGAATGAGTGAAGGGGACGGAGGCATAGACGTCGTCGGGCATGGGCGAGAGCCGCAGCGCCGAACGCACTCGCGGATAGTAGATTCGGTCCATCTCGTCGTACGAGACCGTGGAGCCGAAGAGCGAGTCGAAGAATCGTCGTTCGGGGGCGATCATGACGCCGGTGAACACCAGCGAGCCACCGCCGACGGCCGCAGCGCGCCAGACGTCGATGGAGCCGTGCTCTGTGACGTCGAAAATGCCACCGAATCGATCGGTCGGGACCATCGGCAGACCGGTCAACGGGGCCGGGCCACCGCGCCGCCAGAAGGCCCGGCCGTCCGGCGCGAAATCGTTGGCGAATATCTGCCGTCGCGCGTCGAGCGGCCACTGCGATCCGCGTTCGAGGATGGTGACCGAGGACCCGGATTCGGTCAGTCGACGCGCGGCGACTGCAGCTCCGAACCCGGAGCCGACGATGATCGATTCGGAGTGCGCGGGTGCGCGCAGCGGCTCGTTCCACAGTTCGGGTACGAAGGCTCGGTAGACGGGGTCGAGAACCGGCGCTGCGGTAGCGGGGCGTGCCCCGGATAAAAACGCGGATGCTCCGCCCACGCCCAGTAGTGCTGCGGCCTGCAGCGCGCGTCTACGGCTGATCTCCATGCTGTCCCCTCGCTGATCGCCTCCTCTTGCAGGCGGTACAAGAATCAACGAGAGAGCCGTTACTGTCTACGTGGCATCACAGTAAGAAGGATTTGTCACACCGACTGCATCGTGTGGCGTGCGCCGCACTCGGACAGTGACGGCACAGTCCCATGTCAACGCGACAAGGCGCGCTCCCGAATGTCGAAGTGAAGCCGCTGTTCACGATCCTGTGGTCTTGCCCAAGGAGGCGAAATCGGACCGGCGAGCTACCCCGAAAATTGTGAATCGACTGCAGCGGTGATCGATTCACTCGGCCGTGATGTGCATTCGGTAACGGGCGGCAGAGTCTGCATCCGCTCCGGTAATCGGCTGCCCGGCACCGTCGACGGCAAATCCTGACTTTCGTAACCACCGAATTCCCGCGATGCACAGCGCTCCGAGCAGTCCCATCGTTGCGGCGGCTGCGTACCAGTCGACCGACGCGAGCGCAGCGGAGATCGCGAGGGTGAGCGTCGTCTGAATGACCGTCAGCAATCGCATGGTCGCTTGGAATCTGCGTTCTCGCCGTCGAGCAAGAATGCGGTGTTCGGTGTACGCGTCGGCGGAGCTCATTCGGTATCGGCCGGTCGTGATCGAGAACCGGAGTCGTCATCCGAATGCTGGGTTGCCTTCTGGTAGTCGAGCAACATCTCCAGTTGGCGCCGCTCACTTGCATGCTCGGCATGCTCGAGACCTGCGTGTTCCTCGATCGGATCGGGTGTCAAGAGGCTCCCTGAGCCCGGTCGCCCGGCAGATCCGAGTTTGTTCATCTTCTTCGGTACCGGAGCTCCCTGGTAGCTCAACGGTCGAGCATGGCCGTGTTCGTCGATCTCGCCGAGTGGCTGATGAATCTCGATGTACGCCCCGGTGGGCAGTCGGCGAACGATGCCCGTCTCGATGCCGTGTTCGAGCACTGCTCGATCGCTACGTTGCAGGCCGATGCAGAATCTGTAAGCAACGAAATACGCGATCGGAGGAATGATCAGCATCGCGATACGCCCGGCCCAGGTGAGCGCGTTGAGCGAAATATTGAACTTGTACGCGATCAAATCGTTGTTGCAGGACAGTGTCAGCACGACGTAGAACGCGATCGCCATAGCACCGATTGCAGTACGCACCGGGACGTCTCGGGGACGCTGGAGCAGATTGTGGTGGGCGGTGTCCCCGGTCAGACGCTTCTCTATCCACGGGTAGGCGAACATGGACACGAACACGACGGTCATCAGGACGATCGCCGCAAACGCTGCCGGGATGGTGTAGCGACCTGCGATATAGATCTCCCAGGCCGGCCACAGTCGGAGAAATCCGTCGGTCCACATCATGTAGAAGTCGGGCTGCGATCCTGCCGAGACCTGGGATGGGTTGTAGGGACCGAGGTTCCATACTGGATTGATCTGCAGCAGTCCACCCATCAAGGCCAGTACACCGAACGTCACGGCGAAGAAGGCACCGGACTTGACCGCGAAGACCGGGAGGATCCGTACGCCGACGACGTTCTTCTCGGTGCGTCCTGGTCCGGGGAACTGCGTGTGTTTCTGGTACCAGACCATCGCCAGGTGAGCAGCGATCAACGCCAGGATGATCGCAGGCACCAAGAGAACATGGGCCACATACAAGCGCGGAATGATGACTGTGCCGGGGAAGTCGCCGTCGAAGATCAGCCAGTGCATCCAGGTTCCGATGATCGGGATGCTCATGGTGATACCGCCGAATGCGGCGCGGAGGCCGGTGCCCGAGAGGAGGTCGTCGGGGAGGGAGTATCCGAAGAAGCCCTCGAACATCGCCAGAATGAGAAGCAGGCAGCCGATGACCCAGTTGGCCTCGCGGGGACGCCGGAATGCACCGGTGAAGAACACCCGCATCATGTGCACGATGATCGACGCAGCGAACATCAGCGCTGACCAGTGGTGGATCTGGCGCATGAACAGACCGCCCCGCACCTCGAACGAGATGTTCAGGGTGGTGGCGTAGGCACGTGACATGGTCACCCCGTTGAGCGGGGTGTACGCGCCGTCGTACACGACCTCGCTCAGTGAAGGATCGAAGAACAGAGTCAGGTAGACGCCGGATATCAGCAGGACCACGAAGCTGTACAGGGCGATCTCGCCGAGCAGGAAAGACCAGTGGGTGGGGAATACCTTGTTGATTTGGCGTCGGAGGCCGGCAGCTGGATGCAGCCGTGAATCGACCGCTTCGGACTGTCGCGCAGCAAGCCGATCGATAGCTGATAAGTGTTGCGACACAGTCGAACTCCTGAGTGTCAGAGCGTGGTCGGGCGGCTGGGTGTATCGGCGCACTAGCCAGAAACGGCGATGCGTAGTCGAGCGACGGCGCGAGCCCGGGGCTCGTATCGCATCTCTTATTGCAGGCTAGAGCAGAAGTGGCCCCTATCGCAAGTAACTTGCGATAGGGGCCACTTCTGTGTCGCCACGAGTGTCGAAGTTCTACTGACTGTGAGTCGGGATGTGAACCGGGGGTGTGAAGGCCCCCGGGGCAGGCTCAAGTGCGGTGACATCTACTTCGATCAGTACCGGTCGGCGTAGGCGAACCGCCGCCGAGAACGTGTCCTCGAAGTGATCAGTGCTACGGACAAGGTCGTAATGCATGTCCATCGACGCTGCGAGAAGGTCGAATCGCGGTGTGAAGAGATCGACCCCCGCCCGGTCCAATCCGTTCGCTTCCTGCATATTTCGCAACACACCGTAGCCGCCGTCGTTGAACAGCAACACGATCAACCATGCCTCGGTGCCGGCCAATGATGCGAGTTCGCCGAGGTGAACGGCCAAACCGCCATCTCCTGCAATGACGACTGTCGGCACGTCTCGGCGCGCCCTGGATGCACCGATCCCCATGGCCAGTCCCTGGCCGATACCCCCGCCCAACGGAAAGATGTTGGTTTCCCTCTCGTAGAAATCGAGAAGTCGATTCCCCCACTGGCTGGAAGGAATGGTCACATCGCGGGCCACGACCGACTCTCGGGGGAGGACCTGTCGGATTGCTCGGCAGATATCGGCGTAACCGCCGATGTACTCGTTCAGGTCCTTGCGTACGAGATTTCGAGTGCGTGTCATCTCGATCGGCCAGGTAGCATCCGTTGCTGCTTCCGTCAGCTTCGCATCGACTGCGGTGAGGACTGCGGTGGCGTCACCGACTATCCCCGCCGCGGCCGGGTAGACACGTCCGATCGCTGCGGGGTCGATGTCGACCTGAACAATGTTGTCCGGCAACGCCAATGTGTAGCTCTTGGTCTCGTTGGATCGGAAATGTGTTCCCACCGCCAGCAACACGTCGGCCTCGGCGAGAATGGAGCCGAGGCGGGGATCCGATGCGAAATTTCCGATCACCAGGTCGTCGTCCTCGCCGACTACGGCGCGACCGGAGTTGCTGGTGAGTAGCCCCGCCCCGAGTTTGTGCAGGATCGACGTCAGCGGACGCTTCGCCGCGGCAGCCCCTCCACCCACCCAGATCAGTGGCCGCCGCGCTGCCGCAAGCAGGTCTACAGCGCGTGCGATCTCGGATTCGTCGAATTCGATGGGATCCGCAGTGGTGACGGAGAACGGACGTTGGTCCTGTGGACGTGCCAGATATTGCAGGTCCGAGGGCCATTCGACGCTGGCGGGACCGGTCGGAGAGGACAGAATGTGCGCGATCGCCTCTTCGAGGTCGGCCTCGACGCCCTTGGCCTCGACGATGGTCTTGGCGAACTTCGAGACGGCATCGAGCATCTGCAGCTGTTTCGGCACCTCGTGGATGACTCCGCGGCCTGATCCGAGATAGGGGCTGTCTATCTGTCCGGTGATGTGGAGGACGCGACTCCCCGCGGTGAGGGCTTCGAGCATCGATCCGGCGGCGTTGCCTGCACCTGTTCCGGTACTGGTGAGTGCGACGCCGATCTTGCCGCTGGCTCGGGCATATCCGTCTGCAGCGTTGACGACCGCAGCTTCGTGGCGCATCTCGACGTAGTTGAGCTCGCGTGCCACTGCCTCTACGAGTGGCAGGTTGTGGATGCTGATCACGCCGAATGCAGTGTCGATTCCGTGTCTGCGCATGACCTGGACGAGTACGTCTCCTCCGGTCGGTTCCCGGCGTGAGCCCTCGCTGTGTGCTGTCATGATTCTCCGTAGATGTAGGTGGTTGCGAACGCGGCCAGGAGGGCTAGACGTAGCGTGAGATTCCGCCGCCCACCGCAATTGCGGTCCCCGTCGTATAGCTGCTGAGCGGCGAAAGCAGCGTGACGATGTGAAACGCGACCTCCTCGGCGGTTCCGAAGCGACCGAGCGCGATCCCCCTGTCGGTCGCAATGTCGGCACTCCAGGTTCGGTAGTCGGTTGTGGTATCGGATGCCTCGAATCGCTTGCGCCACTGCCCGGTGTCGACGAGACCGAGCAGTACCGAATTGACCCTGATGTCGTCAGCGGCGAGATCGGCAGCCATCGAATGCGTGAGATTGAGCAACGCTGCGCGTGCCGCGGAGGTTGCCGCCAATCGCGACTCGGGCTGATGGGCGAGGATGGCATTGACGTTGACCACAGAGGCCGAGGGGGAATCGACGAGGAATGTGTGCGCTCCGCGGACGACGTTCAGAGAACCGAAGATCTTGAGCTCGATTTCGTCGCGGATCTGCTGGTCGCTCGTCTCGGCCAAGGGCGCCATCAAGGAACGACCGGCGTTGCACACGACCCCATCCACGCCGCCGAATCGTGCGGCCGTCGATCGAGCGAATTCCTGCATCGACTCGCTGTCGGTGACGTCGCCGGCATGAAGATGCACACGTTCGTGATCGATGTCGCCGAGCGCCGATACAGCCGAACGAAGCCGAGGCAGATCCCGCGCGCAGGCTGCCACGTTGGCACCTTCTTCGAGCAGCATCCGGGTGGTCGCCAGCCCGACACCCGAACTGGCCCCGGTGACGAGAACGGTGCGGTGTGACAGTTGTAGATCCATGGTTTCTACCTCGATCGATCACGATTGGCGGCGGCTACGACTGTGTGTTCGGTGAGAAAGTCCGTCATGTGCACGGCCAGCACGTCCGGACGCTCGTGGACCGCGGCATGGCCTGCGCCGACAACGAGTCCGAATCGAGCATCGGGAATGGCCCGGGACAGCAACAGTGATTCGGGGACGCCGGTCACGATGTCGTCCTCACCGACGAGCACCAATGTCGGGGCGTCGAGGCGATGCAGTTGTGGACCGAGATCGTGGGTTGCCATGTACTCGACGGCAGGGAGGTAGCCGGCCACTCGGACCCGAGACATCTCGGTCTCGACCGCGCGCAGTACCTGCGTTGTGGCGCTTGGTGATACGAGTCGCGGGGCCCGGCGGGCAGCGAACGACTCCGATCCCTCGGTTCGTAGCTCGTTGACGCGAGCTCGCATCGCCCGTGCTTTGTCGGGGGTGACACCCGAACCTCGGGTGCTGTCCGCGACGGTCAAGGAGGCGACACGATCCGGGGACCGCAGGGCGGTCTCCATGGCGATCACGCCGCCCCACGAGCTGCCGAACAGGTGAACGGTATCGAGCTCGAGCTCGTCGAGCAGGTCGAGTACCACCTGCGTGTGATCGACGAGTTCCGATGTCGGGTCCGCAGACTCACCGTAACCGGGCGCATCCCAGCAGTAGGTACGCCAACCCAGAGCGGAGAGCTGCTGAGCCAACTCTGCGCAGGACTGGGCGGTGCTGCCGATTCCGTGCAGCAACAGCACCGGTTCGCCACTGCCCCGCACGTGGAGTGCGACGCCACCGCGAGACGTCCACAGTGTGCATCCGGAGACGGGTACGTCCGCAGGCGCGTTACTCACGATGCAGTTGTAGCGAGTGGCGAAACGGTCGAATCGATCAGGAAGTATCCGGGGTTCGCCGGTAGGTGGCTGTGGCCGAGGTCCACGACTCCTGCCATCGCAGTGCGAACGGTAGTGGTGGGGGGTCCTGCTGTTCCCCACTGGTCCGAGAGCTCGGGAACGCGCTTCCACGTCCGGCACAGCCAGGCGTCCTCGTCGATCTGTGCCACCTCGGATGTGTACTCGCACACCAATCCCGCTGGGTCGGTGAAGTAGGAGAAAGTGTTGTCTCCCGGTCCGTGCCTTCCGGGGCCCCATTGCGGGCTCACGCCGTTGTGCTTGAGGCTGCCGAGGCCACGCATGAAGTGGTCGATACTGGCCATCTCGTACGCAATGTGGTTGACGGACGGCCACACAGCCTGATTGAAAGCGATCACGTGGTGGTCGGTGTCGCACCTCAGGAACACCATCTGATGCTCGGACCAGTCGGACACCCGCATGCCGAGAACTTCGGTGTAGAAGTCGACCATCGTGTCGATCGCGGTGGTGTTGAGGACGACGTGGGCCAGCTTGCGGGGGATGGCGCGGCGGCCGGCCGGCTCGGACGAGACCACCGCGAACGTGTCGGTCGAGAGCTCGATGCATCGTCCCTCGGGATCGACCAGAGAAAGCCCGTATCCACCGCCTGCATCGTCGATCGGTCCGGGAGACCGGAGCATGGGTACGCCGAGTGCATCGAGACGCTTGGCCGCTTCGTCGATCTCACGGCGAGTGGCCACCGCAAATGCGACGCGCTCCAGTCTGTTGGTCTTGCTGGTTCCGAGTCGCAGTACGTGATGCTCGGATCCAGTGGCGCGCAACCAGTAACGGTCGTAGTCCTCGTCGACCGTGGACAGCCCCCACACTTCGTGATAGAAGTCGCGCGCGGCAACCGGATCCGGTACGCCGAGCGCCACCGATCGAAGTGATCGTAGCTTCACGACAGGTTCGGGTGAATAACGCATGGAAGTCTTCTCTCTACAGGTCGAGTACGAGTTCAGCTGAGCGACAACGTGATACGCAAGCGATCATGGTGGTTCCGCCGGCTTGTTCGGCCGGAGTGAGAACGAAGTCGCGGTGGTCGATGTCACCCTTGACGACACCGATCTCGCACGTACCGCAAATGCCCTCGGTGCACGAGGATTCGACGTCGACTCCGCCGGATTGCAAGGCGTCCAGCACCGAGGTGTTCGCGTCGACCGTTATGCGTTGTCCTGTGGATACAACGACGACGTCGAACGATTCCTGCGGGCCCTGCTCCACATCGACGGTCGGGGCTTTGAACCGCTCCAGGCGCAGTCGCGACGGATCGACCAGTGCCGATCGACAAGCCTCGAGCAGTGGTTCGGGACCACAGCAATACACCAAGGTCTCGGAATCGACGTCGGCAAGCAGCGCGGCGATGTCGGCAACAGTGCCGGCTTCGTCGTCGGCGTGCACCGTCACCCGGTCTCGGGGATGTGCTTCGAGTTCGTTCAGGAAAGCCATGGTGGACCGCGAACGCCCCGTATAGATCAGGCTCCAATTGCGGCCGCGTTTGTCGAGGTCGCGCGTCATGGCCAGAATCGGTGTGATGCCGATGCCGCCTGCCACGAGAACGTACCGCGACGCGTCCGACTCGAGTGAGAACGCGTTGCGTGGTCCGCTGACTTCTATCAGTGCGCCGACGGGCAATTCGTCGTGCACATAGGTGCTGCCTCCGCGTGATTTCGGATCTCGGAGGACCGCCACGCTCCAGGCGCGACGGTCATCCGGATCCGAGCACAGCGAGTACTCACGCACCAGTCCGTCGCGAAGGTGCAAAGAGATGTGTGCGCCGGGTTCCCATGCAGGCAGCTCGGCTCCGTTCGGGTCGATCAGAGTGACGCCGACGACGCCCTCTGCTTGCCAGGTCTTCTGGTACACACGAACGGTACGACTGTCGGCCATGGTCGGCCCCTTCTCTTCTTCGAACGCCCGGTTACCGGGTCAGCGAGTGACGCCGAACATCTCCGAGCTGGGCGGATAGGTGGGCAGCTGCGGCTTGGGGGTGCCGATGATCACGCACAGCAGTGCGTCGGTCTCGCCGATGTTCTCGAGGCTGCGAGGGACGCCGGCGGGCACGCGGATCAGGTCGCGGTAGCCCAGGACTCGGCTGGCCTTCTTGTGACCGTCCTCGACGTCGTGCACAGATACCTTCAGCTTGCCTTCGAGCACGTAGAACACTTCCTCCACGTCGTGGTGGGTGTGCTCAGGGCCGACGGCACCTGCCGGCAGGCGCATGTTCGAGAAGGTGAAATGGTCGGCCTTGAGGGCTCGTGAATCGTCGTCGTGATTACCGGTGGCACCCGAACCGATGTAGCGAATCTGCGCACGGCGGAAGCGATCTCCGCCCTTCTCGGCCTGAAAGCCGAGGGTGTCCCAGTCTTCGTTGCGGCTCGAGCCGGTGGCGAGACATGAGTCGATCAACGATTCGAGATCGCTGTGCTGTTGTGTGCTGGTCATAGCGTGCCTCTCTGTTCTGTGTTTCCCGCCGAAGACGGGGTTCGGTAAGCAATTGCTTCGATCTCCACGGTCGCCCCGTAAGGCAACGAATCCACGCCGATGAACGAGCGTGCCGGTCTCGGTTCGGCGAACACGGCGGAGTAATGCGTGTTCGCCTCGTCTCGCAACGTCACGTCGGTGACGAAGTAGGTGGTCTTGACGACGTCGGTCAAGCGCCCGCCTACGGTCGCCAAGCGTTCTTCGAGTCGAGCCATGGCCGCCGCGAGGGCCTCTCGTCGGCCGGCCACGGCGACTCCGTTCTCGTCGACCGACAGGGCTCCGGACACGAAGGTGAAGCCGGCCACCTCGAATGCGGGACTGTAGGGGTGCGCATGCGCTGCCGTGAAACTGCCGGTCATCGGTTGTCCGCCGTTCTCGCCCACGGCAGAGGCTGCCCGGCCGTGTCGATGTAGATGCTTTTCTGATTCATGTACGAACGAATACCGTCGCGGCCCTTCTCGGTGCCCAGGCCGCTGTCCTTGAGTCCGCTGAACGGAGTCGAGATCGAGAACTGTTTGTAGGTGTTGACCCACACCGTTCCCGCAGAAATTGCCTTGGCAATTCGCCATGCCCTCGGGAAGTCGGTGGTCCACAGCCCGCAGGCCAATCCGAACACTGTGTCGTTTGCCTGATCGACGAGGTCACTTTCGTTGTCGAAAGGCAGCACGATTGCGACCGGACCGAAGATCTCCTGCTGGCAGATCGGTGCGCTGTTGTCGGTCACACTCAAGATGGTCGGCAGGTAGTACGCTCCGTCGGCCAGTCTCGGTTCATCTGGAATCATGCCGCCGCACAGGACCTTTGCGCCTTGTAATACGGCTTCGTCGACCATCGCTGAAACGTTGTCACGGTGGCTGAACGCAACCATCGGTGCCACTTGTGTACGCGGATCGGTTCCTGGCCCGAGCTCGAGGGCGTTGGTGGCAGTGACCAATCGGTTCACGAACTCGTCGAAAATCGACCGCTGAACGAAGACCCGTGAACCTGCGATACAGCTCTGGCCGGACGAGGAGAACACGCCGAACATGATTCCGGCGACTGCCTGATCGAGATCGGCATCCTCGAAGACGATGGTGGGCGACTTGCCGCCGAGTTCCAGGGTGATCGGCATCAGTTTCTCTGCTGCGACATGAGCCAGCGCACGCCCGGTGTCGGTGCCGCCGGTGAACGTGACCTTGGCGATGCCGGGATGCCGCACGATCGCGTCGCCGACGGTCCGACCTGGTCCCGGTAGCACGGACAGCACTCCCGCCGGGAGCCCGGCACGCTCGCAGATACGAGCCAACAGCAACGTCACCCACGGCGCCCACACCGGCGGCTTGGCCACCACGGCATTACCTGCGCCCAATGCCGGTGCGATTTTCTGCGCGTCCGAAGCGATGGGAGAGTTCCACGGGGTGATGGACCCGATGACGCCCATGGGCTCGTGGGTGCTCATGGTGAGGTATGAGCCTCGCGAGGGTGTGACCGCGCCTTCCATCGTCTCCACGGCCGCAGCCACATACCGGAAAGTCGCTGCGGCACTGCGAGCGAGAGCGCGAGTTTCGGACAGCGTCTTACCGGTATCGATCGTTTGCAGAGTGGCGATCTGTTCTACTTCTGCGTCGATCAGTGCACCGATTCGATGGAGAACGGCGGCTCGCTCATGTGGCAGGCGATCGGCCCAGCCGGATTGCCGTACCGCGCGTAGTCCGGTGTCGACAGCGTCGTCCACGTCGGCTTCCACAGCGCCGTGCAGTGTCGCGAATATCTTGCCGGAACTCGGGTCGACCGATTCGATCAGCGAGCCCGTACCGCGACGCCACAGGCCGCCGACAAAAATTTCGTCACGAAATTCGGCACCGCTTTCCCAGTGCGGGGTCACCGATCGACCGGTGGGCACAGTGGCAAGGTATTCGTCGCCGAGGGAGGAGAGCGTCATCGCATCAGATTCCGTTTCTTCGGTATGAATGTCCGGGGATAGAACACTGAACTGCTGGCGTGCCCCGGACCATGAATCTAACCGCAAAATGTCTTAGCGTCAAGATATATTGCACCGCCCGTCGAACGCGTGGAGAGGCAGCAACGCTGTCATCCACGACGCGACGCCATCAGATTCTCCAGGGTTCTCAACACTGCGAACGGCACGATCCCGCTGGTGCGAGGATTTCTGTCGCTGGGGACGTTCTCGACGCGAATCATGTAGCGGCCCAATGCGCCATGTGCGGCAATCTCGTGTCGGGTGAAGGCCGCGTCGGGGTCGGCGTACAGCTCCACGGTGACCTCACCGGCCCCGTGGACAGCGTGATCGACGGCCGCGGCCACGTTCAGCGACGCAGGAAAGTGATGTACCGCCTCCTGTGGGCTACCGCGAAAGATACGCAGACGCTTCGACACGTTGGCCACGCGAGCTGACTGAGATGTGGTCATCCACGGTTGGAGAAGCGTCGTGGGGAGCTTCGTGCTCCGGACGACGACGTCGGTCAGTGGTCCGGCATCGGCCGCGGTGGACAACAGATCGAGCCCGCCTATTGCGCCGTGCGTGTAGTGCACCTGCCCGCCGCGAGCGCAGGCAAGCCGTTCTGCCAAGCCGTCGTAGTACAGGGCGCCTACGGACGAGACCACCAGGTCGCAACCGGAGGACACGATGTGCTCGGCATGATCACGGACCGCCGTGATCCCAGCGCACTCGATCACGATATCGGCACGCTCGATTGCGCCCTCGATACTCATGATCGGCGCAGGGGGCTGCGCCACAGGGGCTCGGCTGACGATCGCGGTCAGCCGGGCCCCTTCGATCACGCCCTCGGACAATCGTTGTGCAACAACGGTACCGATGCCTCCATAGCCGAGTATTGCGATACGAGCGTCGTTGCCGGTTGTCACTGGTGATTCTTTCGCCGATTCGGTGTGGGTTATGTGGTGGGGGTGGGGAGGGGGTGCATGAGGCCGGGTGCGCGGTGTCGGGATTCGGGGTTGAGTTTGTGTCCCCAGATCGATCCGCGGCCGAAGAGTTTGGGGGTGTGGTCGGTGTCGAGTTCGATTCCGTCGTATCCGTATTCGATGTTGAACAGGGAGGGGGTGGTGCAGTAGAAGGACACCATTTCGTCGTTGGTGTGGCGTCCGATTCCGAGGGTTTCGGGGACGTTGTGTCGGTCGAGGAGGCCGTGGGCGGTGCCCATGTCGTCGATGCTGCGGACTTGGAGCATGAGGTGGTGCAGTCCTGCGAGGTGGGGTGGGCCGTTGACCAGTGCGAGGGTGTGGTGTCGGGCGTTGACGTGGTAGAAGCGGCCGTAGAAGCCGTGTTCGGGGTCTCCGATGGTGGGGTCGATGATGGCGTCGGAGAACTCGAAGCCGAGGGTCTCGGTGAAGAAGGTGTGGCCGGCGTCGACGTCGGGGAGGATCAGTACGACGTGGCCGAGGCCTTGGGCTCCGGTGACGAATCCGGACATGGGTCGGCCGGGGATGAATCCTGATGCCGATCGTGTTTGGCCCCAGGCGACTTCGTGGGAGAAGCCCCAGGGGTCGGTGAAGGTGATCAGGGTGAACACGCCTCGTGATTCGGCGAGTTCGCGTGAGCCCCAGGAGGCTTCGATACCGACGCCGGCGAGGGTGTCGACGAGTGCGGGGAGGTCCTTTTCCGAGTGGGCGAGCCAGCCGATGTATTCGAGGCGGTCCTGCTCGCCGGGGTGGATCTGTACTCTCCAGTCGACGTCGTCGATGCGCAGTCGTACTGCGCCGTCGGGGCCGTCGTCGGTGACCTGGGCGCCGAGTACTGCGCCGCCGAATTCCCTCCAGTCCTGGTATCGCGGCGAGCTGACTCCCAGATATCCCAACGCGGTGATTGACATCGACTTCTCCTCGAAT
>NZ_NOYU01000028.1:0-48080 GCF_002258915.1 Rhodococcus sp. 05-340-2 | reverse complement strand
CAGAGCAGTCTTCCTGTCCGAAGGACTCGGCCACGCCATCTTGTCCCTGGAGGACAACTCGACCGTCATGTACCTGTGCAGCCTCGAGTACACCCCGGCGTTGGACCGCGACATCAACCCCCTCGACCCCGCGCTGGGCATCGACTGGCCCACCACCGCCCGCGACGGCACACCCCTGACCTACGAGCTCTCCGACAAGGACACAGCCGCCCCCACCCTTGCCGAAGCCCTCGAACGCGGAGATCTGCCGGGCAACTCAGAGTGACATTTGGCGTCGGCGCGCGGTGGGCAGGCCGTGCCGTCCCGGGAGCCCAGTCCGTCACGTCGCTGCGGCCTATTGGCAGCGTGGCGAGCGCTGGAGCGGTTGTGGGCGTTGGCTAGAAGCGCGATAGTTCCACATCGTGTTCAGAATCACGTCAACTGTCGTTCGCTAAGGCTGAGAACTATCGTCTCTTCCGGGTGCAGCAGGTCGTCGATGACAGGAATCATCTAATCCGACCAAACAATTTCGGCCTATTCCCTCAGTGAGTAGTCACAATGGGGAATCTGATTGTTTGTTCGCGTCAATCAAACAAATGAATTGGCGCTGATGCCCAACTGGTCTTGTCCGCTGCACGGAAATGATCGAGCTATGTAACGATTGAGCCACGCAGTGTCGCGGTATGCGTGTACGAACGGACGAGGAGCTCGAAGCATGGAGATACAGGATTATCTGAAAATCCTGAAGGCGCGGTGGATCATCATCGCTGTCACCGTGATCGTAGCGATCCTGGGGGCGTTGGGTGCGTCCCTGTTGACAACGCCGCTGTACGAGTCGAGCGCACGGATGTTCGTCTCGACATCCGGTGGTGCCACAGTGACCGAGACGTATCAGGGCAACCTGGCCTCGCAGCAGCTCGTAGCGTCATACTCAGAACTTGCCACCAGCGAGGCGCTGGCTGCCCGGGTCTTGGCTGTACTCCCGCTAAACTTGACCGCGAGTCAATTGGCGGCGAAGATCACGGCGACGTCGACACCAGACACCGTATTGTTCAATCTCAGTGTCACTGATTCCTCCCCCGCCCTCGCTCGCGATATAGCGAACGCGACTGCGGAGGAGCTGACCGCCCAGGTCCGGGAATTGGAAACACCTGAAGACGGTGGTACTCCATCAGCCGGTGTGAAGGTTTTCCAGCAAGCCACCGCGTCGTCCAATCCGGTCAGCCCGAATACCAAGCGAAACCTCGCCCTCGGAGCGGCCGTTGGCCTGTTGCTCGGTATCGCACTTGCGGTACTGCGCGATCGTTTGGACAACACCATCAAGAATCGTCGGGAAATCGAGTCGATCTCCGGCAAGGCACTGGTCGGCACCATTCCGTTCGACAAGGAGCGCAAGACTCATCCGGCCGTCGACTTTCAGGATCTTGCCCAATCATCCAGCGCCGAAGCTTTCCGTGAGCTCCGCACCAATCTGCAGTTCCTCGAGGTCGATCACCCGCCGCGCGTCATCGTCGTCACCAGCGCTATTCCGAGCGAGGGCAAGACGACCACAGCCGTGAACTTGGCGATCTCACTTGCAGAGGCCGGGCACCACGTCGTTCTGGTCGAGGGGGATCTGCGTCGTCCCCGCATCTCGAAGTACATGGGTCTCATCGGTTCGGTCGGTCTGAGCACCGTTCTCGCTGGACAGGCCAAGGTGGACGAGGTGCTGCAGCCGACCAGGTATGAGGGTCTGCAGGCCTTGGCGTCCGGCCCGCTGCCGCCGAACCCGTCCGAGCTGTTGGGCTCGGAGGCGTCTCGTTCGCTGATGGTGGAGCTGCGCTCCAAGTTCGATTACGTCATCGTCGACGGCGCTCCGCTGTTGCCGGTCACCGACTCGGCCGTCCTCACCACTCACAGCGACGGCGCTCTTCTGGTAACTCGTTACGGGCATACCAAGAGCAATGAATTGTCCAGGGCCATCGGCAATCTCGAAACCATCGGGGCGCACGTCCTGGGTGTGGTGCTGGCATTGACGCCCTCGAAGAAGGGCGACATGTACAGCTACTCGTACAACTACTCGGCCGATTCAAGCCTGCCGCGGCAGACGGCACCGCCGGTTCCCGCGCCGCAGGCCCCGGTTGCAGCGCCGGCTCCTCCGGTTGTTCCACCTACTCCCGCCGCGGCACCTGTTGCGCCACAACCCGCGTCGGTGCACTCCGGATCAACCCAGACAGGATCAGCTGCGCCGAGCGCAACCACCCGTACGGCAGCCCCTGCCGCTGCGCCGTACTCTCGGGCACGTCGCCCCGAGGTACCCGGCGAGGTGCCCAGGAACGGCGTCGAGAATCCCGGTCTGAGGAAATGAGTACTGGGCGATCGTGTCCATCACGATCGCCCAGAACTTCGCCTGGGCCGTCCACTCGCGCCAATCACAAGTCCCGCAAGAGTCATCGTGGCGAGTATGACTGGCGTCGTGACATTCGGTACCTGAGCGGCGACGGCGACGGCGAACAGTAGCTGAACCACGGCCGTCACCTTGACGGTGATGCTGGGTTCGCTCTGCTTCTTCTTGCTCATGGGTGGGCTCCTGACCTGTGGATTTGGATTGCCAGGCCGAAGTTACACCCTGCGCGTGCCATGAGAATTGTTCGGTTACAACGCATTCGGGCGTCGTGTGCCGCACCGAAGAGGCACTCGACAAACGTTATGCGCCCGTTTTCAGAGGAATGTTCGTAGATCATCGGCCGGTCACGTCGAGCAGCGCGTTGGCCGAATTTGGGCGCATAACGCGAGGTATGCACCGCGACCGAGTCGGCAATTCTAGGTCGAAAGTTCATTCGACTGAACGACGTCAAGGGCTGTCCGAGCCGGACTGGCCGGTGCGTCGAGCAGTTCCATAGAGTGACGCGAGACGGGAAGAGGGCGAGGGCTCGGGATGTCGGTGCGTAGTTTCGTGAAGACCGTGATCGCGGGATGGCGCATCATCGCCGTATCCATCGCGCTGTCGATGGCGACGGCGTTCGGAATCTCCTCGCTGATCACACCGGTGTATGAATCGCGCACTCAGATGTTCGTCTCCACCTCGGGGTCGACTTACAGCCCTGATGTGTACGAGGGCAACCTGTTCTCGCAACAGGCGATTCCGGCGTATGCGGGATTGGTCATTAACGAGGCTCTGGCCTCGACAGTGATCGCCGATCTGGCGCTCGATCTCACTCCGGCGGAGTTGGCCGACAAGGTGACGATGACTTACTCGCCAGAGACCGTTGTGTTCGACATCGTCGCCACCGATACATCGCCGGCGGTCGCGCGCGACATCGCGAACACCATGGCCACAGAACTGAGCGCAGTGGTTGCGGACCTGGAGGCTCGTGAGAACGGCGAGCCGCCTTCGGTGATGTTGAAGATGGTCAGGCAGGCCGAGGTGTCGGACGCACCGATCCTCCCGAACACCCGGGCGTATCTGGTGGGCGGAGCAGCAGTGGGACTGATCGTCGGAACTGCGTTGGTGCTCGTCCGTCACCGCTCGAACGGGGCCGGACACTAGGCGCGTCGCGCGACCGCCGACACTGCCCGGGCAAGTGCGTCGGACAGTTCGCTCTCGCTGGTGGAACGAGCGGACAGGTCTCGATCGTCGAACACGGCCTGGGATGCACCGATGGCGAAGAGGATTCTCCAGGTGGCCTCGGCATCGGCGTCGCTCGTTCCGAACCTTGCCGACAACCAGCCGGTCACGGTGTCGGCCAGTTGGTGGTTCGTGCGAACTATTCGCGCGGAGAACAACTCTCCGTCGGTCGTGTTGCGGGACTGGATGAAGAAGGCGCGCATCGCACCCCGGTGTTCCGAGAACACCGCAAGCGCGGCGTCGGCGAGCATCCGGACAGCTCGGTCATCGTCGGGTTCTTGTTCGGCGGCTGAAAATGCCGCTGCAGCAGCGCGCTCGATGCGAGTCAGAACATCTTCCTGGGCTGCCATCAGCAGACCGGTTCGATCTCCGAACCGGTGGTAGATGGACCCGTTGGACCCGCCGTAGCGCTGGGCGACGGCAGCAATCGTCACTGCCTGTAGGCCACCCTCGTGCAGCAGCTCGATGGTGGCTGCCACCATTCGCGCAGTGGATCCTTCGCTTCGGGACTGCACCGGCGTGCGCACGTTTCTATGGTAGTCGGCTGGGAAAGCTTGCCAAATTAGAGCGAGCATTCTATTTTGAGAATATGGCGACGATCACATTGCGCGGGCAGCAGTTCGGCGGGGTTCCCAGAAATCACTGGAGGCAGGTCAACGATTCACTCGACCCGGATACCGACTTCGTGCAGATCTACCGCAACCTGGCTGTGCACGAGTTCCCGTGGGACATCACGCAGGCGTTGTCTTTTGCGCTGTTCAGGACGTTCGCAGTACCCGGCATCGGCAAACTGCTCGACGAGACCGGTGCATTCACCGGTGCCACTCAGAAGCGTTACGACGACACGGTGCTCCTTCTCGAGGTGCCGTTCCTGCGCGGCTTCGACGACGAGCAGGGTCGTGCCGCGATCCGCCGGATCAATCAGATGCATCGAAGTTACGACATACCCAATCACGAGATGCTCTACGTGCTCGGGACTTTCGTCGTGGTGCCGCAGCGCTGGATATCCAGATGGGGTAAGCGGCCTATGTCCGACGTCGAAGTACGAGCATCGGTCGGATATTTCCGAACTCTGGGCAAGCGCATGGGGATCTCGGACATGCCCGACTCGTTCGAGGGCTTCGCGCAGTTGATGGACAACTACGAAGCGGATTATTTCGCCTTCGATCCCGGTGCTCGACGCGTCGCCGACGCCACCTTGGACCTACTCGCCTCGTTCGTCTCACCTGTCCCGAAAGGGATCGTTCGAATTGTGAGTCTCGGTCTCATGGACGCACCGCTGCGAAATGCGTTGGGCTACAACCATCCTCCCGCCACGTTGGAACGGCTCGTCACCGCTGCGATGCGTGCGCGAGGACATGCTCTGCGACTGTTTCCTGCTCGCCTCACGCAGCGACGCAACGCCGACTCGCAACGTATGCGGTCCTATTCGGAAGGGTTCGATGTTGCCCAACTCGGCACGTTTCCTGGCGGGTGCCCTGTGCGTACGGTCGACGCACGTCCGACTCGGAGCGCTCGCGCTACGTGATCTTCACCGGCGATCGAGTGACGATTCTCCTGCAAAGACAGTGGGCATTATCGGTCGAGCACTAGTCGGAGCAGTGCACAGTCAACTACCGTCCGGTGTGTGGAATTAGGAAAAACCGGTTTCGGAGATCGAATCAACGCACTGTTGACGCAGCATGCCGACAAGGCCGGCGAGTCCCTTAATACCTATGCACGTCGGGCGATCATCACTCGGCTCGTCACGGAACTCGAACGAGAGTCCTCGCCGGAGGTGGCCGCCGTGCTGGCGGACGCCCGTAGCTTCGAATCCGAGAGCATCGAGTTGTCCGATCTCGATTCGACGTCTCCCCAGCGGACGCACTTGCTCATCGACGATGTGGACAGGGTCGCAGCCGCACGAGCCACGGGCATGATCGGCAGTCCTCGTGACGAGCAGTTCGACAAACTGGCCCGGATGACATTGCGAGCGATGGGAGCGCAGGGAGCATCGATCTCGTTCGTCGACGATCGAACGCAATTCATCAAAGCCAGCGTTGGAACCACGGGAACAGCAGCGCAGCCGCAGACTGTGGCGGTGGAACGGTCTGCGTGTCGTGTCGTTGTGGAAACCGGAGAAACGCTGGTGGCCCCCGATATCAGAGAGCATGCGCTACTGAGGGATCACGCGACGTCCGATCTGGTCGCATACATGGCAGCGCCGATCAAGTCCGAAGCAGGTTTCACCGTCGGGATGCTGGATGTGTGGGACTACCGGCCGCGCAAATGGACTGCCGGTCACGTGAAGACCCTCGAAGACATCGCGTGGCTCATTCGTAAGAGAATTCCCTTCTAGCAGTTTGTTTTTCGGTGATGGCAATACTGCCGTTGGTCGCCGAAAACCCGTGGAGAGTGATAAATGTTTGGTGTTTCGAAATGTCGAATGCCGAACGGCTCGAGCGCTCGGCTGGCATGAAGATCGGAAGGACCGTGCATCGTGCCGAATTCTCACGGAACAGCGATGACGAGATCGACAACGCCGCACTCGGTGAAGGTGCGTTTCGGGAGGAACGTATCCGATCGAATTCGTATCGACCCGGTCAGCCCCATCGCCGCCGTTGTTGTCGACGTGATCGCCGCAGTCATCGGCGTAGCCGAAGGTCTTCACTTGCGGCCCGGCAGTGCCGCAGCGTTGGGTTGGCACCCATGGCTGTTCGTGCCCACGCTCCTTGTGCTCCTTGCCTCGAGAAAGCTCTACCGGCGGGGGCTTCGACGCAATTTCATCGATGAAATCGGACCGGTTCAAACCGCCGTGGCCTTTGCAACTCTGATCACGCTCGCCCTGATTCTGGCAACGGAGCCGTCCTATGCCCCAGGCCCGGTCATGATTCGAGTCTGGCTGTGCGCAGCAGCCGCACTCGCGATCGCGTGTCTGGCCCGTGCGTGGATAGAGCGCTGGTTTCGAACGAAACACCACTCGAGTGCGCCCACCCTCATCGTCGGTAGCGGTCCCGTATCAGAGCAACTGGCGCACAGAATGAATCAGTTTTCCGAATACGGGATGAATCCCATAGGGACGATCGACTCCGTCTCCGACGTAAATCCCGGAGTGCACCAGGAACTCTCGAACCTTGGGACACTCACCGACCTGGCTCGGATCGTCCGAGTACATCGGGTGGAAGAAGTTGTGTTTGCGTTCGCTTCCGCTCCCCACGAAGAGGTGGTAGCAGCGATCCGTGCAGCACAAAACGCCGGTACTCGCGTCTGGCTCGTGCCTCGCATGTTCGACACCGTCGGCGTGCACGCTCATATCGAGCATCTCGGAGGGTTGCCCTTGATGGTCTTGCATCATGTCGATCCGAGAGGCTGGCAGTTCGTTCTCAAGGGCGTACTGGACAGGCTCGGCGCGGGAATGGGTCTACTTCTTCTGTCGCCGGTCTTCCTTCTGCTCACGGTGCTCGTGCGGTTGAGCTCCCCAGGCCCCATCTTTTTCGCACAAGAGCGAATCGGCCGCGATGGGGTCCCCTTCGACTGCTTGAAATTCCGGTCGATGCGGCCACCGCGGGACTCCGATGCCGATTTCGTTCCGGCCGAGGGGGCAGCACCCGGCGGAGTGGAAGGCGTGGACCGACGCACCAAGATCGGCAAGATCATGCGGCAGACCTCACTCGACGAGCTTCCTCAGCTCATCAATGTGCTTCGCGGCGACATGAGCCTGGTCGGACCCCGTCCTGAGCGCCCGGAATACGTAGACCTGTTCGCTGCGCAGATCAGACGCTACGGAGAGCGGCATCGCGTCCAGGCAGGTCTCACCGGATGGGCTCAGGTGCACGGGCTGCGGGGCCAGACCCCCATCGCGGATCGCGCGGAATGGGACAACTACTACATCGAGAACTGGTCCATCTGGCTCGATATCAAGATCGTGTTTCTGACCTGCATTGCAGTCCTGAAGCGATCGGAAGACTGACCGGCGTACTCGGTCGCACGCGCATCGTTACACCCGGTCCATTCCCGCTGTGTGGGTCGGATCGATGAGGAACAGGCTGCTGCCGTCCAATCCGTCTCTGCGGTGGATGTTTCCGCGTAATCCGGCTTCGACCAGTCGTACCGCGATGTCGTAGATTTCCTCGAGGCGATCGTCGGTGAGGTCGGGCCTGATCGCGAGATGGATTTCGTCGCCGATGTGGCGCAGTACCGCCTGGAAGCTCGGGCTCACCGCGCTGTAGAGCTCCTCGCACTGAACCAGCAACGCGTCGGACATCACGAAGTCGTCCTCGGCTCCGAGCAACGGCATCACACCGAAATCCTCGAGAAGATCGATCAGCTGCAGGGCACTACGGCCGGCCGCCGTCGAACGATCGGCCAGCACACCGGATTCCACTTCCTTCGTCGTGAAGATCAGTGTCGCTTCGGCGCTGGGATCGAGCAGACCCAGATCGGCGCGCATCGCCTTGAGCAACAACGAATGCATTCTGGTGATGTACGCATGCTCGCTCTGCAGACGTTCGTGGGCCGGGGCGGGGATTCCGGTTTCGGGAGCCAGTGGGGCGAACACCCGACGATCGATGCCCGTGGACAACTCCAGCGCCAACGGATGGACGCGCCTGCGCGCCACCACCAATGCGGCAGTGAGCGCCAGATTCAGCTGGTCGTATGCCTTGTCCAATGCCCGAGTCGCAGCTGTGAGATCACCGACCGGCGTCGAAACCACCGCCGCCGAAATCTCCTCGGCCACAACTCGATCGACGTTCGACAGCGCGAAGAGCAGTTCCTGGTAACGGGCGGTCACCTGGTCGCGGTTCCACGAGTCGCTGTCACTGGACTGGCGTACCTGCCGATCGACAGCAGTGTGCAGTGCCGCCACCTCGCGGGAGATGACGTCCTCGTTCGCACCGACTCGACGCACAGTCAAGGCCGCCCACGCAGCACCGAGCGCTGCGATGACGACGACGATCAAGGTCCATACCTGAACTGCCGTGGCACCCGACTCCGAGGCAGCTACGACGCTGGTAGTCATGTGCTACATCATGCCCGAGTGTGTTACACGTTGTCCTTCTTTCGCCGCTCTAACCTGTAGCTGTGACATCCGGTTGGACCTGCGCCGCGATACGACGGGGGTCGTTCTCGGATAACGACTCGATGAGGATGCGTCGTGGATGTGACGCCGGGCCGGTGATGAGGTATTTCTGGCCGGGTCTTACGCGGACTGCTTCGTCGATCACCTCGTCCGGCCACTCGGATTTCGGAGCGGAGTCGGTGTCACGCAATGCGTCGGCGACGATGCGACGTGGATCGTACTGCCGCAGATCCATCGACTCCCATTCCGAACGGCGCATCGGGACGCCCATCTCGTCTTCTGCCGCGGTGCGGGTGGACTCGACGAAACTACGCACGGAGCGCACGGTCCGTGCCAGTTGATGGGCGTATCCGGGCAGGCGCGAGGGGCCGAGTACGAAGCCGGCGATGATCGCTACCAGGAACAGTTTCTCGAAGGTCAAGCCGAACATTATGTGAGCTCCGGTTTCGGTGAAGTCAGGATGCGTCGGGCTGCGCGGCGGTCGTGTATCTCGGTGATCACTGCGGCTGCACCGAACAGGGTGGCCATCGGCAACGCGACCAGGAACATGGACAGGACGTCGGCGGCGGGAGTGACGAGCGCACTGAACAACGCAATTCCGACGACGCTGAGCCGCCAACTGCTACGTAGTCGATGCGCAGAAAGAATGCCGAGGCAGTTCAACATCACCAGCAATGCAGGGAGCACGAAGGCAATACCGCTCGCCAGAACGATCTTCATCACGAAGTCCACGTAGTACGAGGCGTTGAGGATGGTGCTGTCCTGGTCGGAGGAGAAGCCGGCGAGGACGCTGACCATGCGGGGGAAGATGGCGAACCCGAACACGCAGCCGGCGACGAACAGTGGAGCGGCGGCCGCGGAGAAGCCGTAGACGTACTTCTTTTCCCGACGCGTCATGCCGGGGGTGAGGTAGGCGAACAGCTCACGCAACCACACGGGAGACGACACGATGACGCCGGTGAACAGGGCAATCTTGAGTTCGAGATCGAAAGCGCCGGTGACGGTTTCGAAATTGAGGCTGGCCTGGCGGGTGAGGGCGAGTTCTTCGACGGGTGCGCGCAGGATGTCGAGAATCTGATCGGACAGCGCGAATCCGATTGCTATGCCGACGAGCAGCGACACCGCCGCGCGTATCGCGCGGCGACGTGCCTCGCGCATATGCCCCGCAAGAGGCATGGTGCCCCGTGGGGTGGCAGGCAGTGTGGCTGAGCCCTGCGCGGCGGTGGCTGTGCTCACGACGTGTGTCGGTACGGAACCGGCGTGGACGCAGCGTCGGCGAACACCGGTGCCGTCGTGTCGTCACGCGTGGCGGTCTTCTTCTCCTCGCGCACTTCGTCTTTCAGAATGCGCAATGACTGGCCGACACCCTTGGCGAGTGAGGGGAGCTTGGTGGAGCCGAAGACGAGCAGCAGGATGGCGAGAACGATGAGGGCGTGCCAGCCGGTGAGGTTGTGCAACATGGTGTTTCCTTCGGGAGTGTGGGGTGAGGGTGATCAGTTGGTGGGTGCGGATCCGCCGGCCGGGGGAGCGCCGCCGCCCATCGGAGCCTGGCCGCCGCCGCCTCCGCCTGCTCCGCCAGAGGGCGGGGCGCTCATGGTCGGTTCGGTGGTGGCGTCGATGGCCACGGCGAGCGATCCGACGTAGCCGGAGGTGGGATCGCCGGTGAAGGTTCCCATCTCCAGGTCGTAGCCGTCGCCGAAGACGTTGTCGTTGTCGAGACTGCCCATCTGGGTCAGGTTCTTCGCCGAGTCCGGGTACAGGTCCGTCTTCGCCTGATAGATGGTCTCGAGCATGTCCTGGGGGAATGCGACCTGCGATGTGGCGATTGCGTTCTCGACGTTGGTGGCCGACGCGGCGTCGGGATAGACCTCGTAGTGAATGTGGGTCCAGCGGCCGGAGTAGCAACCGGGAACGATCGTGTCGAAGGTGACCGTGCCGTTGGCATCGGCGACCTGAATTCCGCGAAGGTACGTTTCGTCCTCGATGCCCTCGGAGTACATCGAATACTGGCCGGAGGCGTTGCACTGCCACAGGTACACGGCCGCGCCGGTGTAGGGGACGTTGCTGTTCGCGAGGTCGGTGAGGGTGAAGGTGAGCGAGAGGGCAACCCCGCTGACCGTGGTGCCGCCGTCCAGGCTGGACGTGATGTCTCGTCGCACGATTCCGGACTCTCCCAGTACGTTGACGCCGTTCGTGCCGTCGGCCGGGTAGGGGCCGTTGGTCTCCTGGGGGATCTCGGTGGTGGCGCTCGCGGTGGTCGCCGTCGTGGAAGCTGCTGTGGTGGTGCTGGTTCTGGCGCTGGAGGTGCTGGAGCAGGCGGCGAGTGCGAACGCTCCGGCCCCGGCACCGACGAGGCTGAGCACGCGTCGGCGAGTGACGAGGGTGGTGATGTCGAACCCGGCACCCTGATCGACCACTTCCTCATCGGGGCGGTCGAGGAGTCGTCCCTCGTAGGTGGGTCCGGCAGAAAGGTTGGTGGGCTCTGGAATTCGGGGCATCGTCGCTCTCCTCTGAGATGGCATCGGTTCTTTCGGTAGTGCCAATACTCTGGGACGTTCCGGTGAGGACGCTGAACTCTCGCTGCAAGGTTCCTGTGAGCCGAACGCAGGGGGTGTTCGCATCTAAAGGAAGCTAAGGCTAACCTATAGATTCTGATCGCCGAGCTACAGGACTTTCATGACTCATCGCCTCACGTTCCGCTTCGCTGCAGTGCTCACCGCCGTGGCGGCCGCATCCATCGCACTGGCCGGCTGCAGCTCGTCCGCTCCCGCCGAGAGCCCGATCGACTCACCGTCCGCCGGCTCGTTTCCGCTGACCGTGCACCACATGTACGGCGACACCACGCTCGACGCGGTGCCCGAACGGGTCGCGACGTGGGGATTCGGCACCACCGATGCGGTGCTCGCCCTGGGCGTCGTCCCGGTGGCAATGCCGTCGGCCGAATACGGCGGAGGTGACGATCTGACCTATCCGTGGGTGTCCGACACGATCGAGTCGCTCGGCGGTCCTGCCCCGGTTCTGCTCGACAACGTCACGGACGCACTGTCGGTCGAGAAGCTTCTCGCCACCGACCCCGACGTCGTGTTGGCTCCGCACTCCGGACTGACCCGGGCCGAGTACGACGCGGTGACCGCTGCCGGCGTTCCCGTCATCGCCCCGCCCGAGGAACTGTGGTCGACGCCGTGGCGCGACGTCATCACCACGACCGGTGATGTTCTCGGGGTCCCCGAGCGCGCACGCGATCTCGTGGCCGATCTGGACCGCCAGGTGCAGGACGCAGGCGCTCGACATCCCGAATTCGACGGCCGCACAATCGCATACGTGTCCGAGGCTGCCGACGTGTACTACCTGCTGTTGCCGTCGGACCCACGAGTGGAGCTGCTCGAGAACCTCGGCTTCGTCTCACCGGCATCGGTGACCGACCTCGCGACCGACGATGCGACCTACTCGACGACCGTCTCGGCGGAGAACATCTCGAAGATCGACGCCGATGTGGTGTTCACCCAGGTCGATACCGAGGACGCCCTGCAGCAGTTCCTCGATTCGCCTGTCTCACGGCAGATTCCGGCCGTTGCGGCAGGTGCGGTCGCCGGATTCGTCGGGCAGGAAGCCGGAGCTGCTGTGGGCCCGACGGCACTGTCGATTCCGTACTTCCTGCCGACACTCGTCGACGGACTCGCCGAGGCTATCGCGGTGTCCGCAAGCTGACCCGAACCACCGCATCGCGCAACGTCTTCGAGTGCACACCCACACCGCCGACGGTCCTGGAACGCTCGATTGCGGTGTCGATGTGCCACGAGGAGGCGTCGAACAGGGCGGTGATGTCTTTCGCGGTGACGGTGGCCTCGTGCGGCGGTGTGCCCTCGTGTGAATGATGGTGTCCGCCATCGTGCAGATGCCCGACGATGAGCAGCGAACCACCCGGCGCGACCCACTGCGCGATGTGTCGATAGAACTCCAACTGTGGAATCGACGGATGCGCGTAGTGGGTCATCACCAGATCCCATCGCTCGGTGGGGTTCCAGGTCGTCAGGTCGGCTTCGATCCAGGTGACGTCGACCCCTGCTGTCTGCGCTTGCCGCGCGGCGGACTGGAGGGCGGCTGCGGAGATGTCGGCGCCGGTGACCTGCCAGCCTTGCTCGGCGAGCCAGATCGCCTCCCCGCCGGCACCGCATCCTGCGTCGAGCGCGGTACCGGGTGTCAATCCGGCTGTTTCCTCCACGAGATACGGATTCGCGGCGACGGTATGGGATGTTCTGTCATCCCAATGGTGCTCCCAGTAGTCCTTGTCGAATGCGTGAGTCATCGATCGTCCTCTCCCGGTGTTGTCCCGGTATCAGAGTGACAGCCCGTTCCGTGATATAGCAAGCATTTTTGCCGCATCAGCAAATACGGCGTGCTGTCTCAATGAGGTGCGTCGGTGATCATTCGATTGCGGCCGGCGCGCTTGGCCTGAAACATCAGCGCGTCAGCTCTGTCGAGTGTGTTGCGTAGACCCTCGTTCGGACGCTGGAGCGTGTACCCGGCCGAGAACGTCACCCCCGAAGGCGTGGTGGCGGCGGCAAGGGCCTCGAGTGAACGAAGAGCACCGCGACGATCGCAATTGCGCAGAGTGATCACGAATTCCTCTCCGCCCCATCGTGCCAGGAGTCCATCGACGCCGATGCAGCTGCGGGCAGTCGACGCGAAGTCGCGGAGCAACGCGTCGCCGGCTGCGTGGCCGAAGTGATCGTTGAACTGTTTGAAGTGGTCCAGATCGAGAACCGCGACGACTGTGTCGACCGAATCACCGTCGACGACGGACACCGCGTAGTCCGACCAGCCGCGACGGTTGAGTGCCCCGGTCAGTTGATCCGTTCGGGACGCACGCAGGATGCCGTCCTCTATTTCCTTTCGTTCGGTGATATCGAGAGCGGCAGCGAGCGTCCACTCGGCATCGGACGGACCGGTGAAAGGAACCAGAGTCAGGAGAACCCAGCGAATCTCGTCGTTGGGTCGAACGAACCGCACCTCGACCTTCACGGATTCTTCCGCGGCCGTCCCGGCGGCCATCAGATCCTCGACGCTGCCGTGGAGCGGAAGGTCGTCCGGGTGAGTGTGCACCGTCGCGGATCGACCTATCAGTTCCGACGAGGTCAAGCCGACGAGCTCGCAGTAGGCGGCATTGACGTCGACGAAGAGCCCCTCGGCGTCGGAGAGAGCTTGCGCCACGGGGCTGGAGGCGAACATGCGCCGGTACCAGTGATCCTCCACGACGCAACGCCCCGCTTTCTCCCTCCCGCATCGAGAGTCTAGTCCAGCTCGGGTCGGGCCCAGCGGCACGCGCGCGTGTGCGAAACCGGGCGTTCTCGCGACCGATCGGCGCCGTCCAGGGATTGGCACTCTCAACCGTCGAGTGCCAAAATGGAGGCACATTCTCACTCGAAAGGAGTCCGCAGTGACCGTCACCTCTCCCCACTTCGATACACGTGATTCGGACGACGACATGCCACCGAAGTGGTGGAACCGACGCATCCGTACCCGCGCTCAGGTGACCGAGATTGCCGTCATGTTCGGCGCGCTGTCGATCGTCTCGTTCTGGGCTGCCGGGCTCGGCATCGCGGCAGGACTGATCGCCGTCGCTTCCGCGCTGTGGGCCGATCGCAGCCCCGATCTCGCAGGGGAGCGAGCCGAACGCTCCGACACCGCCTTGGCCGTCGGCACCGGAATTCTCGGCATCGTCGTCGGCGTCGGATTTGTTGTGATGGTGTTGCCGTATTGGTGACGTGACCCTCCTCGAGGCCGGTCGATCGCACAGCGGTCGGCCGGTTTCGTCGTTTCGAAGAGAATTTCCGTTTTATCTGCGACGGTCCGTTGCACTAACGCATTTTATGTGTGACGCTGTGTTGCGTACACATTGTTCGGACGCAGGCGGAAGGACCACCATGACTGCAGTCGACGACGCACGAACGCTCTACCGAGACAACCTGCATGCACTGTCGACGGCATCGGTGCATCAGCACTTCGACGCCTTCCTCGACATCCCGTGGGATGAGCCCGAGTACGCGATCGTCCCCAACGATCCACGCTGGGTACTTCCCGACGAGGATCCGCTCGGCCACACCGACTGGTACAAGTCGCGTCCCCTGGACGAGCAGATCCACATCGGCATGTACCGCCAGGCCAGCATGGTCAAGGTCGGCCTGCAGTTCGAGCAGATCCTCATCAGCGGACTCATGCACTACGCCCTCACGCTGCCGAACGATTCACCCGAATTCCGGTACTCGACGCACGAGGCGACCGAAGAGTGCCACCACACCCAGATGTTCCAGGAACTGGTGAATCGCATCGGCATCGACGTGCCGGGCGGGCCCGCGTGGTTCCGCAAGATCGTGCCGGTGCTCGCACTGTTCGCGAGCCGATCGGCACCGTTCGGATTCTTCGTCGGCGTCCTCGCAGGAGAGGAGCCGATCGACCACATGCAGAAGGGAATCCTGCGCAGCGGTGCGGTGGGGCACCCCCTGGTGATGCGCGTGATGCAGATCCACATCGCCGAAGAGGCGCGGCACATCGGCTTCGCGCACCAGTACCTCAAGCACAAGGCACCGCGGCTCGGACGCGTTCAGAAGGCGTCGATTTCGGTTCTGATGCCCGTCATCATGCGAATCCTGTGCGACATGATCATGAAGCCCAGCAAGCAGATGCGACGCGACCTCGCCATCCCCGACGATGTCGTCGACGCCGTGTGGTGGGACAGCGAACCGTCACGAAAGGCATTGCGCGACACCTTCGGTGACGTGCGGATGCTGGCCGACGAACTCGGAATGATGAACCGCGTGTCCCGACGCGTGTGGCGCGCCCTCGGTATCGACGGACGTCCGTCGCGCTACCGCAGTGAGCCGTCGTTCGGCTGAGTTTCCTCGACGACGCTTTCGAGGGGCACCTGCGGGATTTCGATCCCGCGGGACGCTCCGAGTCCCTTGACCTGCAGCCAGATGGTGTCGGCCAGGAACGTGGCGAAATGATCCAGGCCGGTCCGTGATTCGGTCTGCCCGCTCCAACTGCGCACCGCACCCATGCAGCCGGAGACCAGGCCTGCCACCCACGGCCGCACCAGCGACCAGTCGTCGGCGGTCAGGTCCGCGTGCACGAGTGCCAGGAACGCGGCGACGCTCACCTCCAACTGCTCGGCCAGCATTGCGTTGGTCTCCTCGAGGGGAGTCGGTGCCTCGGCACTGACATCCTGCTCAACGAAACGCGTCCACGCGGGATGCTCGGCAACCCACCGCACGTAGGTGCTCACCACGCGATGGACCACATCGCGAGGCGTTCCGGTCAACGCGAACGACGTGACCAACGTGGCCGTCAACTCCGAGCAGATGGCCCGCTGAATGGCCGTGTCCAAGTCGGTGCGATCACGGAAATGCCGGTACAGACCGGTGCGATGCACCCCGGCCTCGGCGGAAATCTGAGCGGTGGTGAGCCGCTCACCGGGTGCGATGTCGCGCGCCAGCACCGTCATGGCGGCGTCGATGATATGGCGTCGACGATCGGTGTTGTGCTGTTCCCAACGCCGCTTACGGCCATCGGACTTCGGGCGTGGGCCACCGTCACTCATGCTGCATGTTCTCACGTCCGCACTGGTCGAGGCTGTCAGTTGCTGCGTTTACGAAGCGCAAACAGAACACCGGCCGCACCCACCGCGACGACGACCACCGCAATGATCCAGATCGGAAAGCCGCTGCTGTCTTCGGTTTCTTGGGCGGCGGCGGTCGGGGTTGTTTCGGTAGGGGCTGGGGCCGCTGCTGCCGCGGTTGCTGCCGACGTCGGAGAGGCTTGGGTGAGTTGGAACGGAATGCTGCCGGTGATCGGATGTCCGTCGGCGGAGACCACTCGGTAGCCGATGTTGTACTCACCCGCAGCGCCGAGCCCGTCCAGATCTACGGTCACCGTACTGCCGTCGACGATGGGATCCGATGCTGCCCAATCGATCCCATCGGGTGCGATGACGGTGACGGTGGCGAAGTTCGACTGCACGGACTGATTGAACGTCAGGGTCACCTCGTCCGGCGCGGCGTCGAGCATGGAGTTCTCGGCAGGATTGCTGGACTGCAGAGACGCATGAGCAGCTGCCGGGGCGACCGACAGTGCCGTCGCGGTGAGAATGGCGGCTGCGATAACGGCCAGGCGTTTCATCGGGTGCTTTCTTGTTGTGGTGCAGGGTTATTCGTGCGGGGGCTCGCCGGTGACCTTGTGGTCGGCGAAGTTGAGGCCCTCACGCACGAGACGGGCGAGGTGACCGTCGGCCAGGCGGTAGATGACGTTGCGGCCGTCGCGTCGGGTCTCGACCAGTCCGGTGAATCGGAGCTTGGCCAGATGCTGGCTGACGGCGGTGCGGGAGGTTCCGGTGGCCGTGGTCAACGCGCTGACGTCGGCGGGGCCTCGGTCGAGTAGCCAGAGGATGTGCAGTCGGGTGGGGTCCGAGAGCATCCGAAACGTGTCGCTGGCCGTGGCCAGGCGGGCGGAGTCCGGTTCGACGGCATGGTCGAGGCTGATGCGCGGTTCCTTCTTCGGTGGCATCGAACGTCGTCTCCCTACGCGGAGACGACCACCGACATTCGGGAGCGACTCCACAGGCGTGCTGCGGACAGTGCCGCAAGTGTAGCCAAGCCCGTGAGCACCATCGCCGCGGTGAACAGCCCGAACCGGGCACCGACCCAACCCGCAATCGGATAGGTGAGCAGAAACGCCGCGTGCGACAACGAGAACTGCGCTGTGAAGATGGACGTCCGAGTGCTCTCGTCGGATTCACGACGCAGAATCCTCGCCGACGGCGTGTTGATCATCGACGTCCCGACGCCCAGCAGCGCCCATGTCGTGGCCAGTGCAACCCAGGCGGCCGACCCTCCGTGCAGGGTCGCCACCAGTGTTGCTGCGGCAGTTCCGGTCGCGGCTACTGCGGCCCCGGTGAGCATGAGGGTGTGATCGCTGATGGATCCGAGGGCTCGCGGGACGAACAGTGCCGCGACCATCGAACCGGCACCGTAGACGCCGAGAGCGATGGCCAGCTGGCTGCTCGATCCGCCGAACAGATCGCGGACATAGACCACGGAGTTGACCACCACGAGAGCCGTCGCTGCGGCGACCACCGTGTTCAACGTGAGCAGTCCCTGTAGTTCGGGATTTCTGACGAACGTCGCGATGCCCGAGGTCGGTCTTCGGGTCTTGGTTGCGAGGTGTCTCGGTAATGCGGTGCCGAGCACCAGTGCCGCGGAGGCGACGAACCCCAGAGCTGTGCCGACGAACAGCGTGTGGAAGCCGATGACGGTCAACAAGGCTGCGGCGATGAGCGGGCTGACCAGAGATTCGAGGTCGTAGGCGAGTCGCGAGAGCGTCAACGCGCGGGTGTACTGCTGCGCGTCGGGCACCACGGACGGAATGACCGCCTGAAAGGTGGGAGTGAAGGTGGCCGACGCGGCCTGCAGCACGAAGATCAGCACGTAGACCTGCCACACCTGATCGACGAAGGGCAACGCCAGCGCGGTGAGTGCTCTGACGACGTCGGCGGTGACGAGCACGAACCTGCGGGGAAGCATGCTCGTCAGTGACGAAACAATAGGAGCGACAAACACATACGCGATCATCTTGATCGCCAGAGCGGTGCCGAGCACAGCGCCGGCGGCACTTCCTGCGATGTCGTACGCGAGCAGCCCCAACGCGACCGTGAGCAGTCCGGTGCCCAGCAACGCGACGACCTGCGCGGTGAAAAGGCGTCGAAAAGCGATGTTGGCGCGAAGCATGGGTTCAACGTACACACATGTGCGCACTTGCGCACTGATGGGATCGGTGTTCGTGTTGCAGGCCGATCGCGATATATTTCGGTACCGTTCAACGGTCGGCGTCACAAGTGAGGTGGTTCATGACCGTTACGCGAAACGCATCGAACGAGGTGATGCGCCGTGCCGTCGATCGTTTGCCGTCGATGATCGGGTACTGGGACAGCGCGCTCCGGAATGTGTTCGCCAACCGCGTGTATGCGGATTTCTTCGGAATCGAACCTCAGGACTTGGTCGGCAAGCACATCCGAGAACTCCTCGGTGAGACGCTGTACGAATTGAACCTGCCGTACATCACCGGTGTCCTCGCCGGTGAGCAGCAGCAGTTCGACCGGACCCTCATCGACGTCAACGGTGCTGTGCGCGTTACTCAGGCAACCTACGTTCCCGATATCGTCGACGGTGTCGTCGTCGGGTTCACCGCGTTGGTCGTCGACGTCAGCGCGCGCGCCGAGGTCGAGCGTGAGCGCGATCGCGCGATCCGGCTGTTCCAGAACGTGATGGAGAACGCCCCGATCGGCAAAGCGGTGATGACCCGCGACGGACGATGGCTCCAGGTGAACAAGGCCCTGTGCGAATTGCTCGGCTACACCGCAGAAGAATTGCGACAGAAAACCTTTCGCGACATCACGCACCCCGACGACATTCCCCTCGCCGACGAACACCTCAAGGGATTGGCCGAAGGGACGCTGACGAACGTGGCGTCGGAGAAGCGATACATCCGCAAGGACGGTGCGACGATCTGGGTGCAGCGCAACGTGACCGTGGTGCGCGACGACGAATCCGGCGACGTGATCATCGCGCAGATCCAGGACATCACTGCCCGCAAAGCCGCCGAGGCGTCACTCGAACGCCAGGTGCTGATCGACGACCTCACCTCACTGGCCAATCGCCGACGCCTGATGTCCGAGTTGCATGCGATGAAGGACTCCGCCGACGGTCGTCCGGTGGGAGTGCTCTTCGTCGACGTCGACGCATTCAAGTCCATCAACGATCGATTCGGACACGCGGTGGGTGATCGAGTGCTCCAGGCAATCGGCCGTCGCATCCTGGACAACACCCGATCCGATGACGTCGCCTGCCGTATCGGCGGAGACGAATTTGTCGTCCTCCTGCGCAGCGCCCGCTCACGCAACGGTGTCGAATGCCTCGCCGACCGAGTTCGGGGCCTCCTCGCCGGCCCCTACGACATCGACGGCACCGACATCCCGGTCTCGGTGAGCGTCGGATGGAGCTGGGAACCGGCCGCCGACCCGGACCAACTGCTACGAATGGCAGACGAGCGAATGTACTTGTCCAAGCGCGCCTGAGATCCGGATCGATGGGGGTGCGGGGCTGGTGGGGTGCGGGCTGGGCCGGTTCTTTCGCAAACGCGCGCGCAGTTGTCAGACGCGCGGGGATCAGGCCCGAATCGGACGCGATCTTGCGCGCGTTCAGCAAACGCGCGCGCGTTTGCGGACGTGGTCACGACGTCAGATCGATCTCGGTCCCCACTCCGGCGGCGCGGGCGCGCTGGACGACCAATTCTGCGACCGCAAGATCCTCGAGCCCGATGCCGGTGGAGTCGAAGAGCGTGATCTCCGCGTCGGTCGATCGTCCGGTCTTGCGGCCGGTGATGACATCGCCGAGTTCGGTATCGAAGTGACTGTGGTCGACGGCCCCCTCGGCGATCGCCAGCAGTGCATCACCCGACTTCGACAGGGCTGTGGCGGTGCTGTCTACCACCACCCTCGACCGCGCCATGGCAACACCGTCGACCTCGCGTTCCCCCGGGCGCGGTGCGGCTCCGACCACATTGAGGTGAGTGCCCGCATGCAACCACTCCCCGAACAGAATCGGTTCGACGGAGGGAGTGAGCGTGCAGACGATGTCGGACTGTCGCACCACGTCTTCGACCGATACGGCGTGTTCGATCTTCAGGTCCAAGTCCGCGATGTTGTCGCGAAACCGTTCCACCGTGTCCGCGGATCGCGACCAGACGACGACGCTCTCGAGCTCGCGGATGCTGTACAGCGCACGGACGTGTTCGACGGCCAAATTACCTGCTCCGATTACGCCCACGACGGAGCTGTCTGCACGTGCGAGGTGCGCAGTGGCCACGGCACTGGCGGCGGCCGTGCGAATCGCCGTGATCGCCCGGCCGTCGAGTACGGCGACGCACTCGCCGGTGCGAGTGGACGTCACCAGCATGGTCGAGCGCTGCCGGGGTAGGCCGCGTCCGCGGTTCCCCGGCAGGTCCGACAACACCTTCACTACTGCGAGCTCGGCGGTACTGGACTGCGCCACCATCGGGATGATTCGACCGTCTTCGGTGCCGTCCATCGACGGCGGAGCCGGATTCTGAGCGGTGCCCGTGGACAGGTCGCTCAGGGCGCGCTCGACCGCATCGAACACTTCCGTGCGGTCGAGCAGCGATGAGATCTCCGAATGACGCAGTACCAGTGCCATGGTCAGCCGACCGTCGTCAGTTCGGCGGCGTCGACGACGCGAGAGGTGACCAGGTCCGCGAACGGCGGCGCAGAGCGAACCATGCCTTCCTCCTGCAGGATTCGCATCCAGCGGTCACTGGCGTCACCGTCGATACGAACGGTGTCCCAGGTCTGCGACTGCTGAATTCTGGTGCATGCGGCAGAGAGCGTCGGCATCGCGATGGTGGGCCAGTGCTCGGCCAGCAGCGGTTGCAACTCGCTGACCGGGGTGGCCTTGACGGTCGCCATCGCGGCGTCGAGACCCGTCGCGAACTTCACGAGACGCTCTTCCAGTTCCTCGAAACGATCTGTGCGGCAGTAGTACACGCTGTTCGGTCCGAGTCCGCCGACCTCGGCGTATTCGACGACGATGTGGCCGGTGCCGCGATCGGACATGATCTGCGCGGTGGTGATGTCGAGAATGATCGCGTCACCCAGGCCGTCCTCGAACAGTTCGACGAACATCGGCGTCGACAGGTCACGGAGGAAGGTGGTGCGGGACGAGTCGACTCCGCTCTGGCGCATCATGCCTGCGGTGATCGCATACGGTGCACTACCACCGATGCCCGGAGCCAGCACGGTCTTTCCGGTCAGCATGGACCAGTCGAATCCATCCGGTGTCGGTTCCCGCATGACGAGGGCTTTGGGGAACTGGTGATTGAGCTGCGCAAAGACGGTGAGCTGTCGTGATGTGCCCCAGTACATTCCGGGGACCCACAGGCCACCGAGTGCGATATCGGCTGCGCCGCTGGCGAGGTCGTCGAGCACGCCGGTCCATGGATCGCAGGCCTTCGCGTGAACGGACAGGCCGTTGTCGGCAAAGAGCCCGGCGTTGTCTGCGTAGTACTCGGGAAGGTAGTTCAGTCCGTGTGCAGTAGCGGAGATGGACAAGTGATCGGTCATGGTGTTCTCTACTTTCTACGTTGTGCAATCGAGTGGAATTACGCTGCGACGAGCTCCTTTTCGTTCACCGCCTCCAACGATCGGCCGAAGGTCTCCGGGCCGAACTTCGCGGCGACGACGAGGAGGGCATACATGCCGGCGATCATCATGAAGACCCCGGCTACACCGGCGATGTCGAAGAAGAACAATGCGGCGAACGGCATGACGGCTCCTGCCACATTGCCGATTCCGTTGACCAACGAGGTGCCCATGCCGCGGATGGACGTGGGGAACAGCTCGGGAGTCCATACCGAGAGCATCGTGTTGAGCATCATCGTGAAGAACTGGAAGATCGCACCGAGGATCAAGATGGTGGCGACGCTGTTCGCCAGGGTTGCGAATGCGACGGCGGAACCGCAACCGAGAACCGCAGCGGTCATGACGGTAGGACGGCGGCGGACGCGTCCGGCCAAATAGCATGCGGCACAGGCTCCGAACAGGCTACCGACGTTCATGATCATCGTGAACAGCAGCGAATCGGTGAGTGAGTAGCCGCGGGAGACCAGCAGGATGGGCATCAGGAACAGCAGTGTGACCTGCGCACCGAAGGACATCCACGATGCGGCTCCCACCGCTGCTGTGCGGCGCAGATTCTGACCCTTGAACACCTCAGCGTAGGACGTCTTCTCCGTGGAAGGCAACACATCGTCCGCGGTGACGAACTGCTTTGTGGGACCTGGGTTTCGGAGTCCGGAGATGGAGCCGCTGGCCAACCTGGTGAGGCTGCGGTTGGCGTCGTCGATCCGGCCCTTGGACATCAGGAATCGCGGGGACTCGGGCAGATACCGACGGAAGAAGACCACCAGTACGGCCGGCACCGCGAGGATGACGTAGGTCCAGCGCCACGAGGTGTCGTCGCCGCCGAGCGCTCCACCGAGCGGGCCGAGTACCAGCATGAAGAAGCCGAACGAGGCGATGTTTCCGATGCCGCCGGACGAGATGTTGAGTGTCGCCAGCAGTGAACCGCGGTGTCGGGTCGCAACGAGTTCCGCCAAAATGGCCAAGCCGACGGTGAATTCGCCACCGAGACCGATGCCGACGATGAAGCGGCTGGCGAGCAGCATCTCGTAGCTCACCGCTGCGGCGCTGATCAGACCACCGAGCGAGTAGACGAGGAGGTTGAGGCTCAACGCAGTTCGACGTCCCCAACGGTCGGCGATGTAGCCGCCGATGAGGCGTCCGACGAGGCCGCCGATCACGGTGGCGGTGTTGATGAGAGTCAATTGAGCATTGCCGATTCCGAGTGATTCCTTGATGAGCGGGCCCATCGCGCCGGTGGAGTTCTGCTCCAGGCTGTCGAAGAACAGTCCGGCCATCAGCAGGAGGACGACAGCACCTTGGACGCGGGTGAAGCCGATGCGATCGAGGGCGTTGGTCAGGCCCGACGCGGGGGTCGGCGGGAGGGGAGTAGGTGGAATGGATTCCGAGGTAGAGGCAGACATGGTGTGCTCCAGCGGGCTGGCAGGCACCGGCAACGGATGTTTTCCGGTGAGTCGCCTCTCGTAACTCTCCGAAACGACTGCCTAATTTGTATACAAAAAGTGTGTCATCTTGGTTATCTCCCGCTACGAATGTGTTAAGGCCTTGATATATCGCTCAAATCGTATACGACTTGGCGGTCAGGCTTCGCTGTGGGTGCCGGTCTCGTCGCGCTTGAGGTGCTCGTCCATGAGAAAGCCTGCTTGTACCGGAGAGCCGTTGAGAATCGCCGCCGCCAGGGCCGAGTGATCGTGGACGGACGCACCAGGATCGTGACCGAGTCCCCAGGCCACCCGACGATTGACCCCGGCCAGCATCTCCCGCAGTTGATCGTTGCCTGCCGCCATCGCGACCAAGTCGTGGAACGGCGGGGTTGCATTCGGGGTGGGTGCCTGTGTCCTGGCCCTTTCGATGACTGCAGCAAGCTCGTCGGCGACCGAGCCGCCCCTGTTTCTGGCGGCAAGCTGAGCGGCCAATACCTCGAGCCCGTGACGAACTTCGAGGAGCTCTTTGTTCTCCTTGTGCAGCGTCGTCGAGACGGTTGCGCCTCGATAGCGAACGATGGTGACGAAACCTTCGGCCTGGAGCTGCGCGAGTGCTTCCCGCACAGGTACCCGAGACACGCCGAACGACTTGGCAATCGACTCCTCGACCAGCCGCTCACCGCCGACGCGACGGCCGGAAAGAATCTCGTCACGCAACGTCTGGGCAATCGTGCCGCCGGGAGATCCGCCATCTGGATACACGAGGTGGAGTCTAGATCGCGTAGTCGCAAGCACGCCGTCTACGAGGGGTGCCCTCGTCGGGGCTTGTCCTCGTACCCGTGGAGAAGAAAGCCGTCGGAGCGGGAATCACGTCCGAAATCCACATGGCGTCGGATCCGACTCAGCTCAAAGCCGTGTCGGCCGAGCACCTAGCGGCGGGGCGGGGGTGGGCCCGCGTTTCTTGCGTGAATCGACTCGATACGCGATGTAGAGATAGAGGAATCCGGTGATGGCGCCGCCCAGGCATCCTGCGGCAATATCGAGGGCCGTGGAGCCCGAGTCGATCATCGAGTGGATCAGAAGGAAGCCGAGACCGACTGCGGGGACAAGCGCCAGAGCATGGATGTAATCGGCTCGGGTTGCGCCGCACCTTTTGCTCAGAGCGCCGGTCATGACCCACTCGCGAAAGGGCTTCTGCATCTCGGCCTCCGACCTCGCGTGGTCCACTTTGCCCGTTTCCCTCACCATACCGGATGGTTCGCGACGCTGAGGATGTCATGGGAGGGTGCAGGTATGCGTGCTCTGGTGTTCCTCGCGGTCCTCGCAATTCTGTACAAGTGGCCTCTGTTCGGAGACAACCCCGGCCAGTGGTCGGCACTCCTGCAGGGCGTCATGTTCGGCGCGATAGTCAGCACCGCGGTGACGCCTGCGGGATGGAAGGCGATCCGACGCATCAGGGGTCGACTCGATGGCTCGTACAGTCCGCCCCCGTCCCCACGGCGGTGAAATCGGGTGCAACCGACCGCGCTCAGCGCGGCTGGCTGCACCGGATTCGATCGAGGGTTTCGGTAATTTCGGCGATCACGTGATCCATGCGTTCGGTCAGGTCGGCCCAGGTGTAGCGAAGGATCGTCCAGCTCGGGCTGATGCCGTTCTGCCTGCTCCGATCCCGTTGGAATGCATCGTGATCGGAGTGGAATGCCCAGCCGTCGATTTCGATGGCCAGCATCTCGGCGAGGAAAGCTATGTCGAGTTCGTATTCGCCCCATCGATAGTTGACCACCCAGCCGCTGATCTTGCGGGCCCGGAACTCTCGGATCAAGAGACGCTCTCCCTCCGAGCGGGCACCGTTGGCTGCTACCTTCAGCAGCCGCTTCGCCTCGGGAGCGCCGGTGCGACCTGGGTTTCGTGCATGGGCCTGTTGCAGTCTTCTGAGGTTGGTGTGTCGCTGAAGTGCACGATCCATGATGTGCGCCTTGCCTATCGAGGCTTCGAGTACGGTCAGTTCGAGAGACGTGACCTGAAGTCCGCGGCGCTCGACGATGTCCTTGCTGTGGATATCGCGTCGGCGGAGTCGGCATCCTTCGGCGCGGCTTCGCCCCTTGCGCGGGGTGGTGACTTCGATGATGCTCGGGGTCTCGGAGATCACCCCGTGCCAGAAGGCCGCGGCTTCTCCGCTGAGCACAGCGTTCGGTCCTGCACCCCACACAACGCACCGAATGCGCGCGTCCGCAGTGAACGGGCGATCGACGACGAAATACACCCCGCGATGAATCGTTCGCCACGCACCCGCTCGCACCGAGCGGTCCACAGCATCGCCGCTCAGGCCGCACATCGCCGCCTGCGCGCGGGTGATCACGCCGTCGTGCTGCGCCAACCATTCATCGAGCATGTCCACTTGGACGTTCACTGCGCTGGAGCGGTTCCACAGTGCGAATCGGGTGCAATGAACCGCGCTCAGCGCGGCTGGCTGCACCGGATTCAATCGACGTGGAGCTGTGTGTTTGAGTCATTCGCATGGAATGGGTCGCCAAGGAGCTATGTGTGGCGGCGGCCAGTGGTGCGTGCACGGCTGCGGTCCTCATTTGGTCGAGTGCCAACGGTCGGTGGTGGGACCTGACCCTCCCGGCTGTGATCGGCGGAGTGGTCGGACTGATGGTCGGCCTGGTCGCGGTCGCAGGTGGGCACTACGCAGTGCGGACTGCGGCGTTCTGGCCGCCGCGGACTCGCAACCGATGGAGGCACCGTTTCGCGCTGTGTTCGGCAGCGGCCGTGATGCTGGTGGTTGGCGGACTGCTCGCATGGACCGAGGCGGCCTCGGGAAATCCTTCTCTGCACCCGGAGTCGTTGATAATGCTCGGAACACTGACACCGGTGAGCTACGTATTCGCGTATGTTCTCGCGCCCTCCCGTTTCGGTAATCCGGTCAGTGAGAACGTCCAGACCTGCTGAGTTCGGTCGACTGACCCCAGAGCGAAAGCGCTAAAGGACGCTGCGTCGGGCCGGTCACGGTGTCCACCGGCAATCTCTGGATGATGGGCGACAACCGCAGCGGCTCAGCCGATTCCAGGGCCCACCGCAAAGACGAACTGGGCGGCACGGTGCCCGTTGGAAATGTCATCGGCAAAGCGCGCCTGATCGTTCTGCCTCCCTCGCGATGGGGCACCATCGAGTCGCCGTCGATCCAGGAACACTGATCAGAATCCGAGATCTCGCTTGCGGCGCTCGCGTTCGAGTCGACGTTGCTCTTCTGCGCGCTCTCGGCACTGCCGAAGAAATTCCGCATCGGCATCGGGATTCTGCGCGGCCTGACGACCGGGGCGCGTTTCGTACTCCGGGAACGCAGAATTGATCGCCCGCCGGTTGCCGCCGCCGGGACCTCCCCAGATTCCACCCCCGATCGGACGACCCGCGAACAGCCACGCCAACGAGCCGGCGAGCGGAAGAAACACCACCAACAGCAGCCACACGATCTTCGGGAGGAATCGCACTCCACCGTCGTCGGCCGTGATCACGTCGATCAGACAGAACACCCACAGCAACATCACCAGCAAGCCGAGATACGGCATGTGATCCTCCATGTTCGAGACCGTTCGGTCTGATGTACCGAGGATCGTAGCGGGATTGTCGCGAATTCAACAGACGTGGCCCGACGTCTGTTCGTCGACGGAGAGGGGCGACCCGCCGCCGCCCTTCTGTTCGCCGGGAGCTTCGTGCCCGAAATATGTTCGACGCATTCACGGCCGAGTGGAAAACGTTGTACGCCAACATGGGTGGGCACCCCGGTGTACCGGGTTCGAGAACGACGAGGCAAACCGGTTCTTCGATCGACATCCGAAGGTAGACACTCCGGAGCCCGCTGACAGCCGGAATCGGGTGCAGCTGACCGCGCTTACCGCGGTCAGCTGCACCCGATTCGGATTGCAATTGCTTCAGCCCACAGGGCAACCGGCATCACGTCGACACCCCGACCAGCGTCACAGCAACAGTCAGTGGCCTTGGGAGTAGATGAACAGCGACGACTGTCGTGTGTTCCTGGTGAGCAGGACGGTCACAGGGTCTGCCGTCCCCTGAGCGGGACGCGAGGTGGACAGCATCTCGGGTTCGCAGGTCATGCCCAGAGCAGTCCAATTGCTCGTCGATGCAGCGGTGCACGTGACCGGTTGCAGCGGCGGATAGGAAGGGTTTGCCGCCGAGAGCGCCACGTCGTCGCCCCACTCGCTCGATGCGTCGAATCGCGCCCACCACGCGGGCCGGCCGACGAACTCCGCGTGAGTGAAGGCCTGAACGAACTCGAAGCCACTCGGCACCTCGAATGCTATGTCTTGCAGACCGTGCGACATTTCTTCTCGGTCCATGGACCTGCGTTCGCCAGGCTCGAACGAACTGCACGACGCCGTGAAAATGACGACGAGCGCCAGCAGGCGACGTGTCTTCCCCGAGTTCTTCATGCGGGAGGGGAGCTCAACCGAGACAATGACGCTCACGCACTCATCGTGCCGCGCGGCTCGATGATTGGCGCGGAATCAGCGTCGGGAGCGCCATTTTCAGGGGAGTCGAGCCGTCGTCACCGTTGAGCAGTATCTCCATTGCGGTTCGGGCTATCTGGTCGAATGCGGTGCGAACCGATGTCAGGGGGACCGGCAACAGTTGGGCGAGCGGGATGTCGTTGTAACCGACGAGTGAAAGGTCCTCTCCGACAGCAAGATTGTGTCGATGCGCTGCCGACAACACTCCGAGGGCGAGGTTGTCGTTGGCGGCGAACACGGCGGTCGGGCGGCCTGTGCCGTCGAGCAGATCGTGTCCTGCGCGTGCACCGGCTTCGATTCCGTAGCCGGTCTCGATGGTCCACTCCGGGCGCGGTTGCAGGCCGGCTTCGGCAAATGCCTTGTGCGCGCCCGCCAGACGGCCGACGGCGCTGGAGGTGAACAGAGGGCCTGTCAGCACTGCGATGTCGGTGTGGCCGAGATCGATGAGGTGACGAACCGCCAGATATCCGCCTGTCTCGTCGTCGCCGATCGAGGACGGGCTCTTGCCGTCGGTTCTCAAAACCAGGACGTGCGGAATTCCGTTCTCGCGGAGATGGCTGGGGAGGGGGTCGTCGGTGCGGCTCGTGGCGAGAACGACCCCATCGACATTGCGTTCGAGAAGCGATTGCGCGGCGTTCCATTCGTCGGTGGGATCATCGCCGCTCGTCGCGACGACGGCGTGGTAGCCCTCTTTGCCCGCAGCCCTGTCGATGGCCTCGAACATCAACGCCATCACGGTGTCCGAGAGGCGGGGCACCAGGACGCCGATGGTGGCGGTGGCACCCCGCCGCAGATTCGACGCGAACGTATTGCGCCGATACCCGAGGTGCTCGGCAATCTCGCGCACCCGGACGGCTGTCGCGGATCGGGACGGTGCGACACGGTCGTCGAGCACGCGGCTGACGGTCGAGATGCTCACCCCGGCAGCCTTGGCGACGTCACGCAGCGTGACGGCGTCCGTTCGCTCCGTCGAGAGCCCGCTTCGGGTGGAACGCATGTGCAGTTCCTGACTGTTCGTTGAACTCCTGGTACCGCCGAACTTACAGATCGCCAGCCTGCGGCGCATGCAAACGTCCCAGGAACGTTTGCATACGCGCAGAGAAACGCCCGTCACTCTGCATCTCGAAAGTGATGGTTGACACATCTATGGCAGTGGGCTTAGCGTGATGCAAACGTTCCCGACAACGTTCCCATCAGATTCTCGAGAAGGACGACAACATGAATTCACTCGATCTCCGCGGACTCAGCCCGGCACCGATCACGCCGTTCACTCGCGACGGCGAGGTGGACTACGACGCAATCCAGCGCCTCGGGTCCTGGCTCGGCAGCGTCGATGGCGTCAAGAGTCTGGTCGTCCTCGGCCACGCGGGTGAAGGCACGTTCCTCACCCAGACCGAGCAGGCCAAAGTGATCGGTGCCTTTCGCGATTCGGTCGACGGAAAGCTTCCGATCATCGCCGGCATCACCGGGGAAGGTACCGCCGTGTCGGTCGAAGAAGCCAAGCGCGCAGTCGACGCGGGTGCGTCGGGCGGCCTGGTCTACCCGTCGCACGGTTGGCTGCGCTTCGGCTACCAGGACGGCGCACCGCAGGACCGCTACAAGGCACTGTACGAAGGGTCGGGCCTGCCTCTGATCCTGTTCCAGTACCCGGACGTCACCAAGGCGACGTACAACCTCGACACCCAGCTCGAAATCGCTGCTCAGGAGGGCGTTTTCGCCACCAAGAACGGCGTTCGGAACATGCGCCGCTGGGACCGTGAGATTCCGGTTCTGCGTAAGGAGAACCCGGACCTGCAGATCCTCAGCTGCCACGACGAGTACCTGCTGCACACCATGTTCGACGTCGACGGGCTCCTCGTCGGCTACGGCGGATTGGCTCCCGAACCCCTCGTCGAGCTCATCGCCGCAGGCAAGGCCAAGGACTACCCGGCCGCACGCGCCATCCACGACCGACTCCTGCCCGTCACCGCGAACGTCTACCACCGCGGATCTCACATGGAGGGCACCGTCGCGCTCAAGGAAGGCCTGGTCCACCGCGGCATCCTCGAGCACGCCACCGTCCGCTCGCCGCTGCTGCCACTCGCCGCAGGCGCTCACGAAGAGATCGCAGCAGCACTCGACTCCGCGAACCTCGGCTCGGTAGTACCCGCGCTGGTCTGAGTTCCTTCACAGGATCAGACCGCGTCAGATCACTCGGTAGGCATCGATGGCCATCTTCCTGTGGCCATCGATGCCGCACACCGACCTTCGCTCGTACTTTTCGTATCCGCTCCCCACCGCGTCGAGCCGAGGGCACACTGCCTCTAATAGCGAGTACGGAGCGTCACCAGAAAGGCTCGTCATGAGTCATCCCCGCACGACCCCGGTGGCACCAGCTGCGTCCACCATCACCGCAGACGGACCGCCTGCCATGTCGAATCGATGGAAGACCGTCCTGAGCACGCTGGCCATGGCGGGTCCCGCCTTCATCGCCGGTGCCTGGCAGTTCGGCCCGGGAAACCTGGCCAGTGCGGTCGAAGCAGGCAGCAAGTACGGCTACGCGTTGATCTGGGTCGTCGTGTTGTCGACGGTGTTCATGCTCGTCTACGCCGACATGAGCGTGCGTCTGGGTATACGCACGCCGAAGTCGTTGATCAGCTCGGTCAAAGACGTCCTCGGTCAGCGCGTCGGTGTCGCAGCCGGAATCGGCGTCTTCGTCATCACACTCTGCTTCTCGGTCGGCAACGCCGTCGGATCCGGGCTCGGACTGTCGATGGTCTTCGGCGGCTCCCCGCTGATCTGGACGATAGCGTGCACGGTATTCGTCGCACTGATTCTGTTGTTCCGCAACGTCTATCGCATAGTCGAGCGAGTCCTGCTGGTCATCGTCGGACTTCTCGGTGCCGCGTTCATCATCAGCGCAGTCATTGCCAAGCCCGACTGGTACATGGCACTCAGCGGAGTCATGCCCAGTGCCCCTCCCGGAAGCATGCTGCTCATCGTCGCTCTCGTGGGCACCAACTTCTCGCTCAACGCAGCGTTCTTCACCTCCTACGGCATTCATGAGCGGGGCCGTACCAGAGACGAATATCGTCGAACCTCCATCGCCGACACCATTCCCGGCATCGTCGCCCCCGGCATCATGACCGCACTCGTCATCGTCGTGGCCGCCGCCGTTCTCGGGAGCCAGAACGCCGAAGCGGCAACCCTGGTCGGACTCGCCAAGATCTTCGAACCCATCGCGGGGCCCATCGGATCCACGATCTTCGCGCTCGGATTGTCGGGAGCTGCGTTCTCGTCCATGGTCGCCAACGCAACCGCCGGCGGCACGATGCTCTCCGACGCACTGGGGCGAGGGGCCTCCCCGAGTACCCCGACGGCAAAGGCTACGTGCGCTGCAATCCTGGCATTCGGCCTGGCGATCACGATCGTGTTCACCTCGTCGCCGATCCAACTGATCATCGTCGCTCAGGCTCTGACCGTGCTGGTGGCCCCGTTCCTCGGCTTCCTGCTCTACGTGATGAGTAACAACCGTCAGTTGATGGGGGATCTCCGAAACACATGGTGGAAGAACGCACTCGGCGTCCTCGGCTTCCTGTCCATCCTGTCTCTGTCGGGTCTGCTGATCTACGAACTGCTGACTCGGTAGCCCGTCGAGTCGAAGCGAATCCCGAGTGGGAGCTCATACGATCGCCCGCCCGGGATTCTCTGTATGCGGCCAACCGTCACCGTGTGTTTCTCGGCATGAACTGTCCGGCTGTCGAACCGATGAGTGCAACGCCGAAACCAGCACATTGCAGTGCTGTCATGTTCTGTCCCAACACAATCCAACCGAGGGCGGCCGCGGTCAGCGGACTGAGGACGCCGAGCAGGGAAATGCTTGTCGAGGGCAGCGCGCGGGCACCGCGGAACCACAATGCGTACGCCATTGCACCGCCGATCACCGAGAGCCATGCGTAGCCGAGTACAGCCTCTGCGTCGATGGCCCACGGACCGTCGTCGACGATCGGAATCAACGGGAAGATCACCATGCCGCCGACGAGTAGTTGCCACGCAGTGGAATTGAGCGGATTGGTGTTCGGCGGCACACCCCAACACTTGGTGAGGACGATGCCGGTCGCCATGCTGGCGGTACCGATGGCCGCGGCGGCGAGGCCGATCGCGTCGAGTCGAACGGTGCTCGAGATCGTCGTCAGCGCGACCCCGACTGCAGCGACGAGGGCCCATCCGATCTGCACAGGACGCGTGCGTCCCCACCCGAGCGCCGTGGACATCGCGATGATGACGAGAGGTTGCGCAGAACCGACGACGGCTGCGGTGCCTCCAGGAAGCCGGTAGGCCGCTACGAACAGCATCGGAAAGAACAATCCGATGTTCAACACGCCGAGGACAGTGGTCTTCAGTCGCCAACCGCGTCCTGGAATCCCCGGTGAGATGAGTAGAAGCAGCAGCCCCGCCGGAACGGCGCGAAGAACACCGGCGGTCATGGGTCGATCCGGCGGGAGAAGCTCGGAGGTCACCAAATATGTTGTCCCCCAGACAATGGGGGCCAGTGCGGCCGCGGCGGTGATTCCGAGAGTCGAGGATGCGCCGCGTGGTCCCCGAGCGTGGGTCGAATCAGCATCGGTATGGGATGCCCGCATCTCGCCTCCTGGTTCGAAAAACATCTTAACGTTAAACTATCCCTGCGTTGAACAGTATGCGTATGCTTGCCGGACGTCAACGGTTCAGCGGTGAGGGGTCAGTAGGTGTCGGACGAGGTGCAGGATGCAGTGGATCGGATCCTGCAACAGTGGACGGTCGAGCGGCCCGATGTCGATGTCAGCCCGATGGCCGTCATCGGGCGCATCAGTCGAGCTGCATCCGTTCTGGACAAGCGTATTCAGGTGACTTTGGCCGAATATGGTTTGCAAGCAGGCGAATTCGATCTGATCGCTACGCTTCGGCGCACCGGAGCCCCGCATCGCCTCACCGTGGGGCAGTTGCTCGATAGTGCAATGGTGACGTCGGGAGCCATCACGAACCGCTTGAATCGGCTCACGGACAAAGGTCTGATCGAACGCGAAATCGACCCGACGAACCGTCGAGTGGTCATCGTGCAATTGACGGCTGCAGGGATTTCGGCTGTGGATGCAGCGCTACCGGCACACGTGGCGAACGAGGAAGCGCTGCTGACATCACTTACTCCCGGCGAACGAAGCCAACTCGCTGCCTTGCTGAAGCGGCTGCTGCTCGACATTCAGCAGTAGCAACCTCGTCGTATCCTTGGCCGCATGGGCGAATCACAGATCGACTTCCGGAGGCCCGCTCTCATCGTTGTCGATGTACAGGCGGGATTCGACGATGCCGAGTTCTGGGGTCCGCGGGACAACCCGTCGTGTGAAGGCAACATCGCCGCTCTACTTCGCTCGTGGCGGTCCAAGTCCTGGCCGGTGGTGTTCGTCCGACACGACTCCGACAACCCCCGATCTCCTTTGTCGCCGAGCGGTTCCGGGCACGCGTTCAAAGACATCATCGAAGGAAGTCCCGACCTACTGATTAGTAAACGAGTCAATTCGAGTTTCTACGGCACACCGGATCTCGATGCCTGGCTACGCGCCGAAGGCATCGACCAGGTCGTCATCTGCGGAATCACGACAAACCATTGCTGCGAGACGACGGCTCGCATGGCCGGAAACCTCGGATACGACACGTACTTCGTCATCGACGCCACTCACACCTTCGATCGCCTCGCCCTCGACGGAACCACCGTTTCTGCCGCGACGTTGTCGGCCATGACTGCGACCAACCTGCACGGGGAATTTGCGACTGTGGTTGCGACGGAAGACCTGCTCTCGAATTGAACAAGCGCACAACGGAAGTGACTTGCATCGTGACAGGACAATGCAGGAGCTGGCCGGGCTGGCAGCCTATGTCTTCGTAGTAGTAGTCAGAGACTCGATCGTCTCGCTATCAATCCTCGCGCTGCGAATATCGCCGCGACCAGCGCGACCAAGGCGGCGGCGATGATGACTGATGCTGTATCGGCTTTCGGTCTGTTCAACAGCAACCAGAACCATGTGAGAAGGCCGGCGACGAACCCCGCCAAGGTGCCATGAAGAGAAGCAACCGATTGCGTGTTTTCCTTCGAGAGCGTTTCCCTCATCAATTGATCGGCAACTCTTGTTGCGGCGACCGCGAAGAAGCTCACTATCGCTCCAGGGATGAGGGACAGAACAACGAAGACCGCGCAGAAGAGAACTACGGCTGGATTCGACACAATCGCTCGAAGATCGACTTCGATGAAGGTAACGGTGAGTGCGAAGGCCAGCGAGATCGGAAACCACGCTGCCGACTCGCGTCGGAAGCTCGCCGGTTGTCGCTTCACACGGTTGTGCTCGTCGCTGTCGCCGCTCATGGTCGTAGTGTGACAGAGTCGGGGGTGTTCTCTTCTGCATCATTTCGTACATCTCCCCGATGGCTGCAATTATCTCCATGCCCTCGACGGAACCACAGTTCCTGCCGCGACGTTGTCGGCCATGACTGCGACCGACCTGCACGGGGAATTCGCAATGGTCGTCGTAACGGAAGACCTGCTCTCGACGTGAAGAAGGTGCGCATGAAGGTCGCAGGCCACATGTCTCCCGACGAGTTCTGGCGTGACATCGACCGGAGTTGTGATCGAATGCGCTTCGGCGCTACCCGTTCGCGAAGATGAGTGCTCCGCAGTGGCGTGATTAGGTGCGCTGGTTGGCACTTGACCGCACCACTGCCGAAGGCGCTGGGCCGTCGTAGCGGGCGATCGGGCGAATGATCTTGCTGTCGTGTGACTGCTCGACGATGTTGGCGCACCACCCGACCATCCGACTGCATGCGAAGGTGGGCGTGAACATCGACCGCGGAATTCCGCACAGCTCCATCACGACGCCGGCGTAGTACTCGACATTGGCGTACAGCTTGCGGTCCGGCTTCAGATCGGCGAGCGCAGCGGCGATGACCTTCTCGACCTGAACCGCCTTGTCGATGAGCTCACCGCCCATCTCCTGCGCAGTCTCGCGCAGCATCACCGATCGGGGATCATCGGTTCGGTACACCGGATGCCCGAATCCCATGATGCGTTCTCCTGCCGCGATTTTCGCGCGTGCCCACGTATCTGCAGAATCGACATCGGCAATTTCGTCCAGCCCGTCGAGGGCGCGATCCGGGGCACCTCCGTGCAATGGGCCCGCGAAGGCACCGATCGCTGCACACACTGCGGACGCGATGTCCGACCCGGTCGACGCCACGACTCGCGCAGTGAACGTCGACGCGTTGAACCCGTGATCGATCGTGGCCGTGAGGTATCGGTCGACTGCCCGGGCGCGGTCGTTGTCGGGCACCTGTCCGGTGATCATGAACAGCCAGTTCTGAGCCGTGGTCAGGTCCTCGCGTGGATCGATCGGCTCCTGGCCGGCCCGAATCCTGTGCACCGCAGCCAGGATGGTCGGCGTCATCGCACACAGACGCAGCGCGGTCGCACGCTTGTCCGATTCCGACGACTCGTACAGCGGTACAGCGCCGGCCACTCCCGACAACACCGTCCGTAACGCGAAGAGTGGTTGCTCCGGACCCGACAGTGCCACTGTCTTCACGGCCGCTGCGACGTCCTTCGGCAGCACGCGCAGTGGTGCCACCGTGCGCAGGAACTCGGCGCGCTCGGAGTCGCTGGGCAACCGGCCCTCGATCATGAGGAACCACGCGTCCTCGAAGGTCTTGTGTAGCGCGATGTCGATCGCCGAGTACTGCCGGTAGTGATAAAAGCCTTCGTCGCCGCGTACATCTCCGATCGATGTGGTGGTGACGACGACGTTGTGGAGCCCCCGTGGGGCGTCGAGAACGGTCATGGCTGCACTCCTTTGCGCTGGTCAACCCCTACGATCCGCGCTAATGTTGATTGTTGTCAATGTTGATCGAGTCAATGTGGAAGGCGGACATGACGCACGCCGACGGTCGGAACATGCTCACCACCACGCAAGCCGCCGCACGACTGGGCGTCAAGCCGGAAACGGTGTACGCCTACGTCAGCCGCGGTCTGTTGACCAGCACTCGACTACCCGGAGTGCGCGGGAGCGTGTTCGACGTCGACGAGGTGGAATCTCTCGCCGGACGCGATACTGCTCGGCGCACGGATATTGGCGCGGTGGAACGAATTCGGACTCGGATCACGCTGATCGACGATGGTCGTCTCTACTACCGGGGGCGTGACGCGGTCGAGCTCAGCTCACGAACTTTCGAGTCGATCGCACAGTTCGTGTGGACGGGTGAGCTGGTGGACGGAACGCAGTTCGTCGTCGATCCTGTTGTCGTACAACGATGCCGAGATGCACTCGGGTTGCTGTCGCCTGATTGCCGGTCCATCGATCGGATCCGCATTGCCGTCGACATCGCGTCGACCTACCGCCCGATGAGATTCGACACCGGGTCCACATCCGTTGTCCGCGAGGCAGGGCAGCTGCTGCTGACGGTCGCAGCAGCCCTCGGTGGTGGTTCCTCTGAGCTTCTCATCGCCGAATCGGTCTGGGACGCAATCAAGTCCGACGCATCCGATCCGAATGGTCGGGTGGTGCTGCAGGCCGCGCTCGTTCTGATGGCCGACCACGGTCTGGCTGCGTCGACGCTCGGAGTTCGGGTTGCGGCGAGCACCCGGGCCAATCTGTACTCGATAGTCTCGGCGGGACTTGGCTGTATCGACGGCCCCCTGCACGGCTCGGCCGCCGATCCCGTGCATCGTTTCCTGACGACGGCAATCGATGATCCGATAGGCGCTCTCGCAACACAATTGAGGTCCGGGGAGCGGGTGCCCGGCTTCGGGCACGTCATCTACACCGACCGAGACCCTCGCGCCGAGGAAATACTGCGATTGCTTCGAGACCCCGCTCACGGTGCGGACCCCGCGGTGGTCGCTGCTGCGGACACGATAATCGAGGAGGTGAGTAGCAGATTCGATACCTTTCCGAACTCGGATTTCGCTCTCGCCACGTTCACGCTCGCCTACGGACTCAGGGCGGACACGCCGGAGATGCTGTTCGCACTGGCCCGGATCGTGGGGTGGACGGCACACGCCCTCGAAGAGTACGACGAAGAGCCCCTGCGCTTTCGAGTTCCCGGCATCTACACGGGGACTCGGCCGGGAACCTACTGAGGCGTCGGGCAATCCAGTAACGCGAACGCAGCATGCAGTTGGCGACGCGCTGCGGTTACCTCGGCTGTGTTGTCGGCCAGGTGATGCAGGAGGGCGCGCTGAAAGATGCCGTCGAGAAGGATGTAGGCGGATGCCTTGTCGAGTGCAGGCGTAGTGCCGCGAAGTTCGCAGTATCGAGCCACCACACGCCAGATCATGTCCTCGCGACGTTCCTCGATCTCGAGAACGTCATTGCGGAACGAACCGTCGAACAGGGCTTGATTGCGCAGGTCGTACCAGAGTCGATGAATGCCGGCGTCCGCGGCCAGAGTGGCGAAATACTTCGCCTCGAAGTCCGCGTACAAGCCGGTGGCGTCGACCGCGTTGGCCACCACCTCGTCGTAACGAGTGACGCAGATGGCCTCGTACTGGCGAACGGCGTGCGTGATGAGGTCGAGTTTGTCGGTGAAGTAGTAGTGCAGAACGCCGTGCGAATACTCGGAATTCTGCGCGATCTCCCGCAGTGACGTGCGGGCATAGCCCAATTCGGCCAGCGTGTGCAGTGTCGCCTCGGCCAGTTCGGTCCGCTTGGACTCGAACTTGTTGCGGGCTCGCTCTTCGATGCGCGCGCGCGGATCAGCGGTCTGGGTCATGGTCCGGGTCCTTTCCGCGCGTGGTCGTCAACCCAGTGTATGCCCGACGGCCGATCGGGGGATGTCGGCGTCGCACAAATCCTGGGCAGTTGTCAAGAAAAAGCTTGACGTCTGTACAAATTCTATCCTAGTGTGATGCGCAGCACACGTCAGAAGGGCGGATGTTCCCCACGTCCCCTCCGGTGCTCGCAGTCTCAACCCATCTCGGTCCGCCGTGCGGACGGGCCGATCACGAGAGGACCTTCCATGCCAACCGACAAGCGTGTCGTCGTCTACGGTGCGTCGGGCTACACCGGCCGATTGATCTGTGAATACCTGCGCGAGTACAACATTCCGTTCCTGGCCGCCGGACGCGACGAAGGCCGAGTCAAGGGCATCATAGACGTGGTTCCCGGCATCGAGACCGTCGAACACGACGTCGTCGAGGTGGAACACACCGCAGAGGCCCTCGCCGAAGCATTCCGGGGCGCGGAGATCGTCCTCAACACGGTCGGCCCGTTCTCGCGATACGGCCACGAAGTTGCGCAGGCGTGCATCGAGATCGGCGCGCACTACACCGACACCACGGGTGAGCAGGACTGGATGATCGACGCCGAGGCCAAGTACGGCGCAGAATTCGCTGCCCGAAACCTGGTACTCACACCAGGTTTGGCACAGATGTACAGCATCGGCGAGATCGCTGCGAACATCTGCCTCGAGACGCCGGGGCTGGACACACTCGACATCGAGGTCTTCTGGAAAGGGCACCCGACGGTCGCGTCGACGAACACGATCCTCACCAACGCCGCGTTCTCCAAGGCCTACTACCTGGAGCAGAACGAATACGTCGAATGGCCGGACGACGGCGTGATGCAAGTTGTGGTACCCGGCCAGCACGACCTGGGCCTGGCGCTTCCGTGGGGTGGGACATCCCATCCGGTGTGGTTCAAGAACGACCCGCGCGTAGCGAACGCCCGGGCGCTCGGCGGCGTCATGAACAAGCCTCTCATGCTGGCGGTGCCCCAAATCATCTCCGCCGCAATGGCTCAGATGGAGGGCAAGTCCGATGCGGAGAAGTACCAGGTCATCGACACGGTGGCAGGCTCGGTACGAAGCGAGACACCTCCCCGAGAAAACCCGCGCATCAACACCTCGCTCGATTCGGTCTACGCGTCGGGACCGCTCGGTCGCGTGCACACCGTGATTCACGGCAACTGCAACTACAAGCAGACTGCACTGCTCAACGCCTACGCAGCGGCGCATCTGCTGCAGGGGCCGCCAAAGAAGGTCGGATTCGCCTCGAGCTGCCAGGCATTCGGACATCGAGAACTGCTCGGCGTGCTTCGCGCGTTCGGGCTGGTGCTCGAACCCATCGTCACGGCACACAGCTGAGGACAGGGCCGATGCGGCTGTCCGATTACCTCGACAAGGGTGTGTCACTGGGCCGAGACGCACCCTGTCTCACCATCGGTGACACCACCCGAAACTACGGCCAGGTGTACGACGACACGGTGGCCATCGCCGCAGCGTTGCAGCACAACGGGATCGAGGCAGGCGACCGGGTTGCCGTGCTCTCCGCCAACGACCCGCTCGCGCTGACCTGCGTATTTGCGATCTCGCGGGCAGGGGCGGTGTGGTGCCCCATCAATCCACGCAACGAAGCCGACGAGAATCGGCAGCTGTTCGAGCTGTTCGGCTGCCGATTCCTGTTCTTCCAGAAAGCGTTCGCCGATCTCGTCGGTCGCATTCGCGACCAGCTTCCTCGGTTGGAATGGCTCGTCTGTCTGGACGGCGACGTGCCGGGAGCGCTCTCGTACGACAGCTGGCTCGTCGAACACGGTTCCGATTCTGTTGCCGAGAGACGACCGGCGGACGGATTGTGCATGATCGCCGGCACTGGCGGTACGACCGGAAAACCCAAAGGGGTGAGGCTGACCGAGGAGAACATGATGACCTCCACGGCAACAGCACTCATGAGTTATCCCTTCGGGGATCGGCCTCGGTACCTGGCTCTCGCACCGCTGACCCACTCTGCGGGCGTGCTGACGTTTCCCATTCTCAGTCTCGGTGGACACGTTGTGGTCATGGGCGCTCCCGACGTCGGAAAGTTCCTGTCCCTCATCGAGAAACACGGGATCACCCACGCGTTTCTGCCGCCGACGGTGATCTACGGCGTGCTCGATCATCCGGATCTCGACGTCACGGATCTGACGTCGCTTCGGTGCCTCTGGTACGGGGCCGCACCGATGTCGCCGACTCGACTGGAAGAGGCACTGACCCGCATCGGGCCGGTTCTCGGACAGCTCTTCGGCCAGACCGAAGCGCCGAACATGATCGCAACTCTCGCTCCGGCCGATCATTTCCGCAGCGACGGCTCGATCGCGACCGAGCGACTGAGTTCGGCAGGCAAGCCGACTCCCCTGACCACGGTGGCGATCATGAACGACGACGGTGGGCTGGTCGAGCGCGGTGAGCGCGGTGAGATCGTCGTTCGCGGTCCACTCGTGATGCAGGGCTATCACGAGAATCCCGACGCCACCGCCGAAGTGGGTGCCTACGGGTGGCACCACACCGGCGACATCGGGTACCTCGACGACGACGGCTACCTGTATGTCGTCGACCGCGCCAAGGACATGATCATCACGGGCGGGTTCAACGTCTACTCGGCCGAGGTGGAACAGGCCCTGCTGTCGCATCCGTCGGTGAAGGAATGCGCCGTCGTCGGACTGCCCGACGACAAGTGGGGCGAACGCGTCACCGCAGCAGTCATGTTGCGACCCGGCCGGGACGCGTCGGACGAGGATCTGATCTCACACGTGAAGGCGAAGATCGGAAGCATCAAGGCACCCAAACAAATTCAGATCTGGACCGACCTTCCCCGCTCGAAGGTGGGAAAGATCCTCAAGACCGAAGTACGCAGCACCATGTCTCACTCATCGTCGAAGGGAAGCACACCATGACCGAGTTCGAGGGCAAGCGAGTATTCGTGACCGGATCCGGAGCCGGCATCGGAAAAGCCATCTCCCAGATGTTCATCGAGCGTGGTGCTCGTGTCGTCGTCAGCGACATCGACGAAGGCGCAGCAGCCAAGGCGGCCGAGGAGATCGGTGCTGCCGGTATCGCGAACTGCGATGTGTCCGAGGAGAGTCAGGTGCAGAGTGCGGTGGCGCAGGCCGTGGAGATTCTCGGCGGACTCGACATCGTCGTCAACAACGCGGGAATCGAAGTGTCTTCGCCGCTGCTCCAGCAGTCGACGGAGAGCTTCGACAAGATCTACTCCGTCAACGTCAAGGGCACGTTCCTGGTGATGAAGGCCGCGATCGGTGCACTGGTCGAGTCGAAGGGAAACATCGTCAACATCGCCTCGCTCGCCGGAGTGGGCGGCACCGCACTGCTCGGGTCCTACTGTGCGACAAAGGCTGCCGTCATCCAGCTCACCCGCGTCGCTGCCATCGAGATGCGCGCATCGGGAGTGCGAGTGAATGCGGTGTGCCCCGGATTTGCCGATACCGCAATGGTCGACCGGTTGGTCCCGGACTTCGAAGCCGCGACCCAGATCCCGTTCGGTGACCTCGTCAAAGCCAAGCAGGGACGGCTGGGCACACCGGAGGACATCGCGGAAGTGACGTTGTTCCTCGCCTCCGACCGGGCGTCGTGGATCACCGGAAGTCACTACATCCTGGACGGCGGACTGTCGGCGTCGCTCGTCTAGGTTCGGGAGCTCCCCGTCACCCGAGGGCGACGGGGAGCAACCCTCGAGGCGTCTCGGATGCGATGTCGGCGAGAGCATGGTTCAGTGTTGCGTGCTCGAATTCGAAGCCACTGTCCGTCAGTACTTTGGGGTCGACCCACCGGCTCTTCAAGACCAACTCGGCTTCCGTGCGAATTACTCGTGCCCCGAATTGAAGCAGCCATGCCGGTGTCGGTAGACCGTGACTGCGGCCCAGTGCATTCCGGACCTGCCGCATCAGCTCCTCGTTGGTCACCGGGAACGGGGTAGCAACGTTGACCGGGCCGGAGATGCCGGTGTTGTCGTAGAGGTGATCGAGGACGCGTCCGACATCGGCGACGTGGACCCAACTGAACATCTGGCCGCCGTCGCCCATCTTGCCGCCGAGCCCCACCCTGGCCAGGTCGATGATCGGGTTGATCGCCCCGCCGCCTGCGCCCAGCACGATCGACATACGAAGCGCCACTCTGCGAATGGCCACATCGGCGTCGAACAGCTCACGCTCCCAGGCTCGGGCGACCTCGACGGAGAAGCCCGAGCCCATGTCGCCGGATCGTTCGTCCATCGGCCTGTCGCGCGAATCGCGATAGATGGTGCCGGTGCTGGCGTTGACCCACAGATCTGGAGCGTGTCGAACGCCCGCCAGGGCGCGGCCGAGCTGGGCCGTCGTCTGGATGCGCGAGGACATGATCTCGTCCGCGTTCGTCTTGTTGTAGCGACAGCTCACCGAGCGGCCTGCGAGATTGACGACCAGATCGGAGCCGTCGAGTACATCGACGAGGCTGCGATGATCGGACCACGTTGCATCGCTGGCGGTTCCGCGGCCGACGGTCCTGACGCCAACGCCGCGATCTTCGTAGGAGCGACGCAGGTACCGGCCGATGTAGCCGGAGGCACCGCACAGGACGACGGTCGATGGTGAATCACTCATTGTTCGAGCCCTTCTGGGGACGTCATTCGTTTCAACAAGCCGGCCACGTCGGTGACCAACCCCCGCGCCACCGGGAGGCGAGCGAGGCGTACGGCTTTGGCCACCACTGGAACGAGCCCGTCGACCAGAGTGCGGGTGCGTGCCTGGTTGTCCGAAGAATCGGTGACCCAGTGGAGGGTGACACCCATGTAGATCATCCAGAGCAGCTGTGGCAGAACATCCTTCAGAGATGCCGGAACCTTCTGTTTCGACGTCTCCAAGGTGGTTCGCATCAGGTCGATGGCCATGGACCTGGCGTCGGACGACTCCTCCGAGAACGGACTGGAACTGGACCGGGTGGGCAACGCCAACTGTAGGAACGATCCACCGAAGGCGTGATACGGCTCCATCACGTCGAGGCCGGAATGCAAGACGGCAGCAAGGTTTTCGGAAAGTGATCCGCCGTCGACGAGGACGCGGAGCGCACGTTCGCGGTGATCGCGCTGGATCACCGTGTACAACTCGTTGACCAGTTCGTCCTTGCCGGCGAAGTAGTAATAGGCATTCCCGAGCGAGACGCCCGCTTCGTCGGCGATGCGACGCATCGTGGTTGCCTGGAACCCTTCGTCACGAAAGAGGCGTAGAGCTACCTCGACCACCTTGTCGCGAGTCTCGGACGTGCGAGCCATCGATTCACCTCAATTCTGAACGTGTTCAAATTCGACCATAGACCTGTTTTTGAACACGTTCAAGTGTCCGGTCCCATTTCTGGAACCGACGATGCCCGTCGGATGTAGGGTCGCTGCTATGAATCGAGAAAGCGTCGTGGCAAGTCGCCATGTCAGCCAGGTCATCGGGTGTACACGGGATCAGGTCTACGAGTTCGCGGCGAATCCCGCGAACTTACCGAAATGGGCGGCGGGACTGGCGAACACTCCGGTGACCATCGACGGCGATCGACTTCTCGCCGAATCGCCGATGGGTCAGGTCGAAGTCCGCTTCGTGCCACACAACGACCTCGGCGTGCTCGATCATGACGTGACGCTGCCGTCGGGGACCACCGTGAACAATCCCGTGAGGGTGCTGACTCATCCGAACGGCGCGGAGATTCTGTTCACGGTCCGGCAGATCGAACTCAGCGACGAAGAATTCGAACGCGATCTCGACATGGTCGCCGACGACCTGAAGAGACTCAAGGAGGTGCTGGAAGCTCAGTCCGCTTGATTCAGCGGGTATGTCCGCGACACTCGCCGACCACGCGTGTCGATCAGCGTCGAGCCGTCGTCGGTACCGCCGATGGATACTGGGCCTCATGGTGTTGAGACGAATGGGAACGTCCCTTATCGGAGGCAGAGGGGCCCAGTGGCTTCGCGAGTTGAACGAGCGACATGCGTGGAGTCACAACGACTACTTCCACAGCTGGATTCTGGCGAATCTGCCCGATCGGCGTGGCCGTGCGCTCGACATGGGCTGCGGACGAGGTGGCCTGGTACGAGCCTTGGCTCCTCATTTTCGAGCACGTCGTCGGGGCCGATGCCGATGCGGACATGCGCCGAATCGCAGAGGCCACGTCTGGCGACGTCGACAACGTATCGATCACGGATCGTCAACTGGATTCGTGGGCAGGCGATTCGATCGATCTAGTGACCATGGTCGCCGTCCTGCATCATCTCGATATCGACGATGCCTTGCGTCATGTCAGGCGAATTCTTGCGCCGGGCGGGCGAGCGCTCATCGTCGGGCTTGCGCCACCGCGAAGCGTACGAGATCTGCTGTGGGATTCGGTCTCCATCGTGACCAATCCATTGATCGGATTCATCCACCGCCCATGGCCGAGTCCGGTGACAGCACCACCGCCACCGTTCCCGGTCAAGGATCCGGTGTTGAGCTTCGACGAGATCGACCACATGGTGGAGAGGCGGCTCCCGGGCGCGGTGATGCGACACCGCATAGGTTTTCGACACACAATCGAGTGGACGAAGCCGAGGTCCAGTTCATAGCCACGGCACGCGGCGTTCCCACCACGGCATCGTGGGTGTCCTCGATATTTCGACAGTCGCGTCCCGGTATCGCTCATCCAATTCGGCTACTGCGACGCGTAATCGGTGGGCATGCCGTCCATCGCGACGCATCAGGCGTTCGAGTCGATCCCGCGGACCGTCGCCGTAGAAGTGCCCGTCGCATGCCGGACAGCCAGTCAATCCGGTCGACAGCGGGACCCGATTGTCGCGTGCAGACCGACTTTTCCCGCTGACCTGTTTCTCGACGGACTCGACTCGCTGACGCCACTGCGTCAAGTATTGGAGTGCCCAACCATCAGTTCGCGCGGCACGCGGCCTGTGGGTGTTCATCGGACAAACGGGGGCATTGCCCTCTCGTGAAGAATAATCATCATGTGCGCCATATCGGAGGCGGGCCGGTGAGTGCTTCGGGTCGGTGAAGTGGACGATACCGCAGAATCCATACGTCGAGAAGGGGGCCGAGGTCAGGCGGATTCTCTCTACATTCGATCGTCCCGTTCACGGATTGCCCTCGGTGCGTACGTGAGTGACACGAAGAAGCACAATCCGACCACCACTGCGGTAGGACCGCCTGCGTTCGTGATCTGCCTCGACAGTGCGAAGATTGCGAAGATGGTCGCGCCCGCGGTAGCGGCACTGAGGATGGCGAATACAACAACTTTGCGGGCCCATCGAGCGGTGAGAGCATGTTCGCCATCGATGACCTTCAATGCCCACGTGCCGCCGACAAGACTCGCGCAGCCGACTATTCCGCCCAGAACTGCTCCGATCAGTAGCGCGTACACAACCGTGCCGCCATTGGCGACAACACTGGCTGACCGGAACAGCGACCAGCATGCATAGACGACCCCACCGGCTATCGGCCAACAGACAGCTGATGCGGTCCACGATGGTCTTGCCAAAAGAGTCAGCGCCTCTCCGTGAGCTCGCCTATGGGCGTAGCTCGACCAGTTCGATCGATCCACACGGCGACATCATCGACGAGATGAGGTCCCATGAAGCCATCCTCGTCACCCCACGGCCAGGCTGTGTGGGCATTGGCCACTTGCAGTTGAACCAGATCTGCCATCGACACCAGCACCCTCTCGACGTCGTCGTCCACCTGCGCGCCGGTTCCATTGCCGCCGAGCCCATCCGGATTTCGCCCCTCCACGGTGACCGCGCTTTCGAGCCACACTGCGCCGCCGTCAGGGTCGTACATGGCCGCCCAATCGATATGTTCGATGCGAGGGCCGTATTGACGCACATGCAGGTCGTGGCCCAATCGACCGAGCGCGGTCAACCACGGCGCGGGCAACGTGGACGACGCGACCTCGACCCCGTGCTCCGGCGTCCAACTACCGGTCAAAACGCACTCGCGGTGCTCGAACAACAGGCGGTTCATCGTCCGAGTATGCCAGCACGTTCCGTCGCTGATTCGTTGGTTTTGCGAGGGCGTGGAACAGTGAACAGAGCCGGGGAGCGGACGCTGATGAAAGGGCGAGCCGAGTACGGGAATTGCACAGTTCGAGCGTGCTGCAGTTCGGATTCGCGAGCCATACTCTCTGCTCTGAGCAGAATCGAAAGCCCGCTGGAGCATCTCGGCTTAGGCTCCGATCATGGGCCAGGTCATACGAATCGATGAGCGTCGAGCAGCGCGCGCAGTGGAACCCTTGTGGCGTGAGGTGGGCGGCCGACGATTACGCGAGCGCAGACACGCGCGCGGAGACACTCTCGCCGACACCGCCGCGCGCGCAGGCATTGCGCCGCAATACTTGTCGGAGCTCGAACGCGGCCGCAAGGATCCCTCGAGCGAAATCCTCGCGGCCGTCGTCGGCGCACTGGGCACATCGATGGCCGACATCTCACGCCTCGCGCATCAGGACCTGTCTCGCGGAGATGCGACGTTGATGGCTGCCTGACGTCCCTCGAGGACCTGATCGACGACGCCGTACTCGCGAGCAGCGGAGGCCGTCAACACCAGATCTCGGTCGGTGTCGTGTCGAAGCTTCGCCGCGTCACGTCCTGTGTGTTTTGCAAGGATCGATTCCATCTCTGCTCGGACCCGGACAACCTCGTCGGCAGCCAGAATCAGATCGGGAATGGTGCCGCGGCCCTGCGCCGCAGGCTGATGCAACACCACCCGACTGTGAGTCAGCGCCGAACGGCGCCCCGGCGCTCCCGCTGCGAGCAGCACGGCTCCTGCCGCGACGGCCTGCCCCACACATGTTGTGGCGATGGGTGATCCGATGAATTGCATCGTGTCGTAGACCGCGAGCATGGCAGCGGTGTCGCCGCCCTCGCAATTGATGTACATCGAAATTTCCTGGTCGGGGTAGTCGGCCTCCAAGTGCAGAAGTTGTGCGATCATCGCGTTGGCGACCCCGGCGTCGATACCGGTACCGAGGTAGACGATGCGCTCACTGAGCAAGTGCGAATAGACATCGACGACGCGTTCGCCGCGCGAATCTCGGGTGATGACATTGGGAATCGTGTACGTGCTCATCGGGCCAACTCCATTCCGAACGACGCCCGCCGCGCGGGCATGACCTGATCGAACGAGTCGACGATCGCATCGACGAACCCGTACTCGCGGGCAGCCTCCGCAGTGAACCAGCGATCGTGCAGAGAGTCGTCGAAGATCTGCTCGCGTGTCTGCCCGGTGTCGTCGGCGATGAGACCGAGCACCGTATCTCGGGTATGGCGCAGATCGTTGGCCTGTACCTCCACTTCGACGGCCGACCCACCGATGCCGGCGGACCCCTGATGCATCAGTATCCGCGAATGGGGCAGGGCGTAACGCTTTCCGTGCGTGCCTGATGACAGTAGGAATTGACCAGCGCTGCAGGCCAATCCGAGGGCGAGGGTCGAGACGTCGCACGGGACGAGTCTCATCACATCGCGGATGGCGAGCATCGCGGGCACCGATCCGCCCGGTGAGTGAATCCACAGGGCGATGTCGGCCGAGGAGTTGTCGGCGGCCAACGTCAGTAGGTGAGTGGTGAGGACGGTGCCGTTGTCGTCGTCGAGGGGGCCGTCGAGCACCAGGACTCGGTGCCGCAGTAGTTGGTTGCGAAGTTCGGGCGGGAAAATTCGGGGTGATTCGCTCATGATCCGAGTCTGAATCCGAATTCGGTTGCACGCCAATAGTTCTGCTGTGGGCAGCGAGTCTGCTCACAGCTTCGTGGCCTTCGGAGGGACAATGGTGAGATGACTGCACTCGAGTTCTCCGAATCCGTCGTCGTCGCTGCGTCGGTCGACGCTGTGTACGCCGTCGTCTCCGACATCACCCGAACAGGCGAATGGAGCCCGATCTGCCAGGAATGCTGGTGGAACGAGGCCGACGGCGGTGGCGTCGGCTCGACTTTCACCGGCCGCAACGTGGTGCCGGGACGCACGTGGGAGACCGTGTCGACAGTGGCTGCAGCCGAACCCGGTCGTGAATTCGCGTGGGTGGTGGGTGACAACTTCGTCCGCTGGGGCTACACCCTCGAATCGGTGGACGGTGGCACACGCCTGACCGAGAACTGGAACTTCCTGCCCGGCGGCATCGCCCACTTCCACCGCAAGTTCGGCGACGACGCGCAGCAGGAAATCGACACTCGTAGCCAGGCGGCACTCGACGGAATCCCTCGCACCCTGGCGGCAATCAAGCGAATCGTGGAAGCCGGGGCTTGATTACCGTCGGCCAGGTGCGCTGACTGTCCACTATTCGAGGCCTATGACGGAATCCGGGCTGTTGCGATTTGAGCCTTGTTGATTTTGCTGCGTGTTGTGCTGTAGCCGGAGTGGTGGGCTGGGAGAATGTGCTGGTGGCCAAAGGTTATC
>NZ_NOYU01000011.1:0-51938 GCF_002258915.1 Rhodococcus sp. 05-340-2 | reverse complement strand
GCCGCCCGGCACCCCCCTACTCCCACCCCCCTCCGGCAAACGCGCGCGCATTCGCCATCCGCGCGCACAATCGCATCCCGACCTGTACCTATTCCGCGCGCACCTGACACACGCGCGCGCATTTGCGGACACGAGGGACACAGGCCGGGCGTTGCCGTCACATCGACGGACCCTGGAGCTGCCGGCACCCCGACTGCCGCTCCAAGACTCCCGAGCTGCCCGGCACCAATGCCGCCCCTCGGCAAACGCGCGCGCATTCGCGGACGTGAAGGCCAGAACCCGGGCAGGGCATGCGAGTCGACTGCTGACTGCGTACGCGTCGGCAAACGCGCGCGCATTGGCGGACTCGAGGTCTCGACTTCGACTCAGGCGACGGTAGATATCAGGATCACCGCGCGGCGCGTGCTGTGCCGGCTCGGTGCGATGTCATCGTCTCCGCATCACGTCGTTCGAGATGCGATGTGGTCGCGAAATAGACTTTGCGACAGGTTGATTGGTGGGTGACAGCTGTCGCGTCGTGCTCGCCGAATTAAATCGGTGGAGTTCGTCGCCGCGGCCGTGCATGATCGTGGCACAGGCGCATCGCAAAGACCGTGGAGGTGGACAATGGCAGCAGAAATGAATTACGTGGGCCGTCGAGTCGTCTACTCGCGGATTGCCATGCTTGCCGATCATGCTCTCTGAGTGAGCCTTCGGCCGAATCGGTCGGTTCCGGCCGGTGATATGCAGCTGTCGATCCAATACTTCGCCGCACAGCAATGCTCTGTGTTCGGCGTCCATTCTTGTTGTAGGAGAACAGATGTACCAGTACGAACAGATCCTGAACGAACACCGACAACGCGTCGCGCGTGGCGCGCAGAACTACGAACGGCGTCGGGTCGCAGCGGAGAGAGCTGCCGAAACAGCTGTCGCAGAATCGAATTCAAATGAGAGCGATCCGACGGAGACAACAGCCCAGAACGATTGCGAATCGGATTCCGAGATCGAGTTCGCGGTGATGTCGTCCCGGCGCTGACAGTCAGGGCTCCATCAGATGTGAGTAGCGATCGCCCGCGGCGGCAATGAAGTCGCGAACGAACCAGCACGTAGGGACAACGCGCAGTCCCTGCGTGCTGGTGTCGTCGAGGGCGTATTCGGTGAGGGCAGCGGCAAGCCCTCGGCCGCGAAACTGCGGGAGCGTCACGGTGTGATGAAACGTTCGTGCGCCGTCCGATTCGATGTACTCCGAGTAGCCTGCCAGCTCGGAGTCGACATGGATCTCGAACCGTTGGTCGGCACTGTCGTGGGTGATCTTGACCGCCATGGTGGTACCTCCTGGCCGAGTTCGTTGTCACCACGGTAACCGGACCTCGTCCTGTGGGGTGTTCTGCGGTTACTCGAGCAGGCATCGACGCAGTAGGGTGAGGGAAACCGAGTCGTGCGAGCGCCACCCGTCGCAACACCGCTCTTCATAAGTACGGGGCGCTCTCGAGGCTGAAGGTGGCAATCCGTGGAAGACACATCCGACCGGGGAATCAAGGCATTCATCCGAACCGTCGCTCAGCGCGGTGGACGTGCGGAACGGCTGACGACGTCGCGTCGCAATCCCGTGCAGGTCTGGTCGATGGACGGCACCTCGTCGTGCATCGTTCGCGTGCGATCGAAGGTGACCGGAGATTGGAAGGCCCGCAGGCAGGATGAATCGCTCGAGAGTGACGACACCGGTTCCTCGTATTGGGTGTTCGTCGATCTGGCGAACGACGAGCCGCGCTTCTACATGGTCTCGTCCGAAGAGATGGCCACCGACATTCGCGGAGAAGTCGACCTGTGGGTCCAGGATTCGCCACTGCGTACCAGGACCGGACATCACGCGATAGCGGTGGACCGAGTGCTGCACGGTAGCGAGCGTTGGGACCTGCTGGGTCTGAGTTCGACGTTGGACACATCGGTGGATCTCGGCCCCGAGCAGACGTGGGTTCGTACTCCACGGGTGAAGGCGCCTCGCAAGTCGTCCAAGGCGGCCGTGGAGGAAGAAGTGATCGACAACCGGGTACGGGTGGTCGCCGATTGCGAGGGCTATCGGCTGAGTGGTCGCTACGATCCCGAGACACAGCGACTCGAGATCACCGCTGGACCGATGGAGGGCCGTCGATTCGACAATCCCTCCGTCGCTGCCAGTGCGGTGGCCACGCATATCAGTGGGGATGTCGAGGAGCGCGACGGTTGGCAGTTCTGGCAACTGGACACTCCGGATCGTGCTCCGCTGGGATCTTTTCAGTAGAGAACTACAGCTCCCGACCCCTTTGTTGTGACTCCTCACCAAATTGGCTTTTCCGGTAAAAACGGGACAAAAGTCCGATTAATCTTGCGCTGGTAGGACGAGCTCCCTGTTTTAGCCTCTGGGTCGAATCGATGTTCGAGAGTTCGTCCGTGCATCGAAATTCGGGTATCAGCGAGCTCAACGGTCGACAGTGCGAGGGGTGCTGTCGACCGTGGGGAGAGGTCTTCACCATGGAACATTCCTTCCGGACGGGCTCCGCCCACGCGTCCCGCTTCCTGTTCCTCATCGCCCAGTTCGTCGATCGTAGAATCCCGGCCGAGTTCTTCTCGGCTCAGTTCCGCGAGCTGCAGAACACCCAATTCACGTATCTCGATGCCGACGTCTCCTCTGTCATCGGAATGTTGTCGGTCGACGTCGGCGCGTACCTGGGTGATGTCGATATCCGAGGGGTGGACTACATCGACTCCGAACAACTCTGGCTGGCTGCCGGGCAGGCGTTCCGTGATCTCATGACCGTCCAGTCCGAGCACTTCGAACGCGAGGCCGGGTGACGGGCAAAGCGCACATCACCGGAATCGATCACGGTGTCGCAGAAGGTCTTCGAGCCGAAATCGTCTGTGAGTGCCGCGCATTTCGATCGGTAGATCGCCCGCATCGGCCAACCGTCTGACATAGGTGTCGGATACCCCGAGCACCTCGGCAGCCTGCGAGGTGGTCAGCAACTCGTCCACGGTGCCGATGGCCACCGCCCGCCCGGTCGCGAGCTGGGTGAGAAGTTCCAACACCGCGCCGCGTGCTGCGTCGTCGATCCGAACCTCCGAACCGCCGATACTGATGTCGAGGTCTGCTCCGGTCCGCTCGTGAACGACCGCCGCCAGCGAGGTGGCCGATCGCGACTCGAGGGCAGGCATGACGAATCGGAAGTCCATTCTTCCAGGATAGGAGCGGGCAACGGCCTCGGTGCGCATAGGCTCGAAGCACCCAGCATGTGAGGAGTGTTCAGTGCCGCAGTTGTTGCACCTCGATTCGTCCGCCGACCCGGTCGGCTCGATCAGCCGCCGGGTGACGGCCCGCTTCTCGGACGCCTGGCACGGCATCGGCACCGACCACTCGGTGATCCCTCGAGACCTGCATTCGAGTCCGCTGCCGCACCTACCCACGTCTGCGCTGCACTGGGCACCTCATCTGCGAACCGCCGACGAAACCGTCGATCCATCCGCCGAGGCGTTGCAGGTCGAACTGATCGAGGAACTGATCTCGGCGGACGTGGTGTTGATCGGTGCGCCGATGTACAACTGGTCGATCCCGTCGACCCTGAAGGCATGGATCGACTACGTACACGTTCCGGGCATCACCGTGCCGTTCGACAGCGACACGGCACCTCTCGTCGGCAAGCCCGTGGTCGTGGTGACCAGTCGGGGAAACGACTACACCCCCGGTACCGACAACGCGTCCACCGACCACACCACCGCACAACTGCGACAGGTGCTCGGAGTCGCGCTGGGAATGGATGTCCACTTCGTCCCGGTCGATCTGACTCTCGCCGAGCGGGTGCCGGCACTCGCGCCGCAGATTCCGCAGGCGCGAGCCAATCTCGAGGCGGCGTTCTCCGCCGTCGACGATCTCGCGCGGCGATTGGGTGGAGCTACCACCAGGTGAGAGCCGAGTAGCCTGGCGAGGTGCTCTCGAACGGCCCAGGCAACGACACCACCCGCGGTGAACGTGGATCGGGGCGTCATCGCATCAGGAAGCCGTCGCGCGATCGAGGCCTCGCGCTCCGAATCGGCCGGGTGTTCGTCGCCACTGCGGCAGTGGGCTCGATCGTGGTCAGCGGAATCGGGTTCGCGGTGTACCGCGAAGCCACCACGGGACTGACCACCTCGAACGCGCTCGACGGCATCGCGAACAACGATCCGAGTGGCAACGGCGAGGACACCGACATCCTGTTGATCGGCCTCGACAGCCGCAAGGACATGGACGGCAACGACCTACCTTCCGAGTTCGTCACCGACGCGCTGCATGCAGGCGACAGCGACGTGGGGGGATACAACACCAACACCCTGTTGCTGGTGCACCTTCCGGCCGACGGCGGGCGCGCGACGGCGCTGTCGATACCTCGCGACGACTACGTCGACGTTCCCGGATACGGCAAGCGAAAGATCAAGGAAGCGTACGGACTTGCGAAAGCCGACGCCGATACACAGTTGCTCGACGAGGGCGTCACCGATCCGGCCGAACGGGAGCGACGAGCGCGCGACGCGGGACGACGGTCGACGTTGACCGCGGTTCGTGATCTGCTCGACGTGCCGATCGATCATTTTGCAGAAGTCAACCTTCTGGGCTTCTACGACGTCGCGGCAGCTGTCGGACCCATTCAGGTGTGCCTGAACAATCCGGTACACGACAACTACTCGGGGGCGGACTTCGCTGCGGGCACGCAAGAACTGAGCGCCTCGCAGGCACTGTCCTTCGTCCGGCAACGCCACGGCCTCGACAACGGCGATCTCGATCGAACCAAGCGACAGCAGGCCTTCGTGGCCGGAGTGATGGCCAAGCTCAGCTCCTCCGGTGTCATGGCGAACATCGGCGAACTCCGGGCGCTCGTAGCGGGCACCAAGGACGACGTCGTGATCGACGCATCCCTGGATCCGGTGAAGCTCGCAGGGGGAGCCGGTGCAGTCATGCAGGGCGACATCGATTTCTACACGCTCCCGATCACGGGCTACGACACGATCGACGGGCAGGACGTCAACCTCGTCGACGTCGACGCCATCAGGGCCGAGGCAGCGCGGTTGATCGATGACGCGCCGCCGCCCGCACCGCCGATCACCGCGGCACCCGATCCGGGAACGGAGCTGCCCCCGCTCGAGGTCGCTGCGCCGGATCCGTCCCTGGATCCGGCAACAGCCCCCGACGAGGGTGTGCACAGCGACGGCGGCATTCCCTGTGTCGACTGACCCCTGTGTCGACTGAGCCTTGTCGACCGAACTCGCGCGGTACCGGTCAGAGGGTCGGCGTGCTGAGCAGAACGTCCATCAGCTGCTTCTCCACGGCCGCGAACTGCGGCGTCGTGACGATCTCGAGCCCGCGCGGGCGGGGCAGCGTCACCTCGATCTGCCGTCGGACGTGGGCGGGTCTGGGGGAGAGGACGATCACGCGATCGGAGAGATAGACCGCTTCTCGGATGTCGTGCGTGACCATCAGCACGGTCCACCGAAACTCCGACCAGACCTGCTGCAACCAGGCCTGCATGTCGCTCCTGGTCAACGAGTCCAGCGCTCCGAACGGTTCGTCGAGCAGCAGTACCGATCGTCCCTGCACCACCGTGCGCAGCAGCGCCGCTCGTTGGCGCATGCCGCCGGAGAGTTCGGACGGTCTGGCCGACTCGTACCCGTCCAGACCGAACACCGGGAACAGCTCGCGTGCCCGCGCCCGCGCCTCCTTCTTGGCAATGCCCTGCACTTCGAGCCCGAGGGTGGTGTTGTCCAACACCGAACGCCACGGAAACAGCAGGTCTTTCTGAGGCATGTAGGCGCACGGTGGTACTCGCACCGTGCCGGAGTCGGGCCTGTCGAGTCCGGCCAGCATGTTGAACACCGTGCTCTTACCGGAACCGCTCGGGCCGATGATCGACACGAACTCGCCGGGCCGAACACCGAACGACATGCCGTCGAGTACGGGCTTGTCGCCGAATGATTTGGTGAGATCGCGAACATCGATGCAGGTGTCGGAGTCAGACATCAAGACCCGCCGAACCGTGGCGCGCCCAAGGAGCGACGAACCGCTCCACCAGGAAGGTGGAGACGAACAGGACCACGCTGATCACGGCAGTCACGGCAACCGCGGCGAGAACCAGATCGGTACGAAAAGAGTTCTTCTGTTGGCTCATGTAGATGCCGAGTCCCGCACTGGCCCCGGCATATTCAGCAAAGATCGCACCGACCACCGCGTAGGTGATTCCGATGCGAAGTGAGGTGAAGAATCGGGGGAGCGCCGACGGTAGCCGCACGTATCGAAACTGTTGCCAGCGCGAGGCGCCCATGCTGGCCAGCAGTGATCTCGCGTCTCGATCGGCCGCCGCGAAACCCTCGATGAGCCCGATGGCCATCGGGAAGAACGTGGCCAACGCGATGACCAGGATCTTCGGAAGCAGCCCGAAGCCGAACCAGATGATCAACAGCGGCGCGATCGCGATGATCGGAAGCGTCTGCGATACGACGAAGAGGGGTACGAACGCGCGCCGCAGCCACGGCGAGAAATCCACCGCGATGGCCAGCAGCCATGCCAGGGCCAGGGAGACCGCGAACCCGACCAGGGTCACCTGCAGAGTCGCCGCCGCATTCTCGGCGATCGCATCGCGTTGCGCCCAACCCTGGACCACCACTCGGCCGGGAGACGGCAGCACCTGCGGCCGGATGCCGCTGATCTCGACGTAGATCTGCCAGGCGGCGATGAGCAGTACGACGACGGTCAGGGCGGGCCACGCCCAACGAAGCGAGGCTCGGATACCGCTGAACGAGTAGGAACCTCGGTCAGCGGCTACCGACTCATCGATTGCCGAGGTAGTCATTGGTGAAGTAGGTCGACCAGTCCGGCTCCGCAGTCAGAGGCGCGCCGTTCTGATCGGCCAGCACACCGCTGTCGTAGAGGAATTTCGAGTACGCGGTCCACTTGTCGAGACTCTGTCGTCCTACCTCGCCAGTGGAGTCCTTCATGTACTTCGCTGCGAGCATCTCCTGGCTCTCGAAGACGAGAGACTCGTCGGTGAAGGTTCCCGGATTGGCGTCGATCAGATCCTGTGCGGCCCTGTCCGGATCGTCGGCGGCGAGTTGGTAGCCGCGCTGAAGTGCCTGGACGAACTTCTCGGCCTGGTCCGGATGGGCTGCGAGCCAGGGCTCGTTGCCGCTGATCGTGATGGCGTAGGCGTCCGGAAACCCATAGTCGGTGTAGTCGAAGTATTTCATCGGCGTTCCGCTGTGCTCGGCTTCGATGCCTTCCCACGCGAAGTAGGAGACGGTGAAGTCGGCGGTACCGGAGTACACCGCCTCGTACGCCGAGGTGCCCAGTACCACCGTTTCGTATTCGCCTGTGCCGCCGTCGTTCTGAATGACCTTCTCGAGTCCGGCCTGCTCACCGGACTCGCCGAACCCGGCGTAGACCTTCCCGTCGAGTGCCTTCGGGCTCGGGATGTCGTCTCGATCGGCGCGAACTCCGATGCCGGTAGCCCAATGCTGCAGCGGCGCAAGGACGGACACTGTCTGCGCGCCTGCGGAGGTCGCGAATACGCCCGAACTCTGTGTGCTGATGCCGAACTCGGCGTTTCCGGCATCGACGAGAGTGTCCGCCGCGGTGTTGTTGTACGGCAGAATCTCCACGTCCAGGCCGGCGTCGGCGAAATAGCCCTCCTGCAGGGCGACATACAGGCCGGTGTGGTTCGTGTTCGGCGTCCAGTCCAACGCGAACCGAATGGTGTCGGAGTCCGTCGAGTCGGAGCAGCCCGCCAGTCCGGTCGTGGCAACGACTGCCGCCGCCAACGCCGCGAGGATTCGAGTGGTTCTCATGCGTACACCGCACTCTCGGCCAGGGGCCATGGGGTGGGATGTAATGCGCTGTCCCAGAACATCAATTCGTACCGCGACGCGACGACGAAGGCGTCGATCATCTGCTCGCGCTGCGCCGGCGTCGCGGCCGCTGCGGCGTCATCGACGAAGGTCTTGGCAGCGTCGACGATGGCATGGAATTCGGGTGCGTCGTACGCGGCCACCCACTGCGCGTACGGGTGGTCGGGATCGCGATCGAGAACCGCCCTCGCTGCACCGGCGAGTGAGCGGCCGACGTCTGCGTAGATCCAGAAGCACGGCAGAACAGCTGCTGCTGCAACAGGATACGGTTCGGTTGCCGCCGTCGCGGTCAGGTAGGACGTGTAACCGAGGCATGCCGGTGAAGGCTCGGGCGTCCGGGTCGACGGGGGCAGCGCTCCACCGGTCAGCATCGCCTCGTGCGACGCGGCCTCGTCCATCGCGCTCGCAGCAGCGCTTGCCCAGAATGCTCCGGCGAACGGGTTCGGTGCATGTGCTGCCAGCAGTGACAGCGACTTCACGTACCCACCGAGATAGAGTGAGTCCTGTTCGAGGTACCTACGGAACGCGTCGAGCGGAAGCGTCCCGGCCCCGAGTAGTCGAAGAAATTCGAGGTCGTCGATCGCGCGTCGAATGTCCTCGGAGGCATTCCACAGTCGATCGGTGAAGCGGACCGGGTCCGCAGATACAACAGGCGTCATCGCCTTGACATCCCTTCGTCAGTATTACCTGCATCAGGTTCGGCGGGTTTGATCTCAGCATCCGCATCGGCGGACACACCCCGTGTCAGAACGACAGTGACAGTAACACCGGTCACCCGGTGGCACTGCTGCCGCCCCTGTATCTGCGGTCCGGGTTCAGCCCAGCATGTCTTCGAGCTCCATACCCTTGGTCTCCCGGATCTTGGCCTTGACGAAGAAGAACGAGAGTGCGGCGAACACAGCGAATCCTGCGTAGATCACCCACAGTCCCACAGACGACGTCAGCGGCGGGAAGGCAAGCGTGACAGCGAAGTTGGCCATCCAGTTGGCTGCAGTGCCGATGCCGAGTGCCATGGCCCGCATGCGGTTGGGGAACATCTCACCGAGCATGACCCACATGATCGGACCCCAGGTGGATGCGAAGAATATGACGAAAAGATTGGCGCCGATCAGCGCGATCGCACCCCACGGAGCAGGCAACGTGACGTCGTCGCCGCTGCCGGTCGCCTGCGAGAACGCCACCGACGCCATGACGAGTCCGCCGAACATGCCGATCGAGCCCGCCATCAGCAGCTTGCGCCTACCGATTCGGTCGACGAACAGAATCGCCACGAACGTCATGACCACGTTGATCACGGCGGTGATGACCGACGTCGTGAACGACTGATCCTCACTGAAGCCGACCGAGCGCCACAGCGTCGTCGAGTAGTAGAAGATCGCGTTGATGCCGACCAACTGCTGCAGCACGGCCATCGTGATGCCCACCCAGACGATGGGTTGCAGGCCGAACTTCGGACCGCGAATGTCGGCGAACGACGAGCGTGACTCCTTGCGCAGTGTCAGCCTGATCTCGTGGACGCGCTCGTCCGGATGCAGTTCGCCGGTGATCTCGGCGAGGACTCTGGCGGCTTCCTCGTCGAGATGCTGACCGACGAGGTAGCGCGGAGACTCCGGGATCAGGGTTGCCAACAACCCGTACACCAGCGCCGGTACGACGCCGACCAGGAACATCCAGCGCCAGGCCTCGATGCCGAACCACAGGTCGTTGGACGCCCCGTCCGCGGCACCCGCGAGGAGGGCGTCGGACAGCAGAGCGGCGAAAATGCCGATGGTGATGGCCAATTGCTGGAGCGAGGCCAAGGAACCGCGCCACTTGGCCGGAGCGATCTCGGCGATGTACGCCGGTGCGATCACCGAGGCGATGCCGATTCCCAGTCCACCGAGCACTCGCCAGAGCATGAGGTCGGGGACGCTGAACGCCAGTCCCGAACCGATCGACGAAACGACGAACAGGGCCGAGCCGAGCAGCATGACCTTCTTGCGTCCCCAACGGTCTGCGAGGCTGCCGGCGAACCAGGCACCCACCGCGCAGCCGATGAGGGCGATCGCGACCACGAAGCCGGTGGTGAACGAGCCGAGGAGGAAGTGATCTTCGATCGAGTCGACAGCGCCGTTGATGACGGAACTGTCGAAGCCGAACAGGAATCCGCCCACAGCAGCGGCGATGCTGACGCCGATGACCTTCGCTGTGTGGCGGTCCGAGGTCTGATTCATGAGTGATGCACCTTCCGGCCGCGCGCACGGGCGTCGGCCGCTGGGGAGACCGTACGGCAGGAATTGTCGTACCGTCCCCGGACATTACGCCTGGTAATTTGCTGAGCGAACGAGACCGTCAACGAAGGTCGAAATCATCGTCCGAGACGGTGAAACCGTGGCCGACCTGATCGGTGCACGTGACTCCGGTCTGCTCGTCGACGCTGCACCGAAGGCCGTTGGTGGAGCCGCTTCCGGGGACGGTGAGCTCCTCGCCGTACGGCAAGGCTGCCGCAGGACCGTCGAAACGGTGGAACTTGGGATCGCCGAGGCTCTCGAACTTCGCCGGTGATCCAGCGATCAGCTGCACGGCATTGGGTTTCACCGCCGTTTCCGACGCCCCGCTGCCGGGAACCTCGGGTGCCGAAGCAGGGAGCGACCCGTGGCATCCGGCGATCGAGGATTCGAGGACGGCGATACCGCACTCGAACTTTCCGCTGGGGCTCGAGAAGTAGTACCAGCCGGGTGCCTTGCCTGCGTAGTCCTGCGGTTTCGCCTGGGGTGCAGCAGGACTCGTCGGTGTCGCCGTGGTGGACGTCGGCGTGGTGGTCGCTGCGGTGGACGGTGATGCCGGCGCGGCAGAGGGGGCGGAGGGAGCCGTGGTGATCGGGGTGGGGCGGTCGGTGATCACGGTCGCCATCGGTCCGTCGCCTCCGCCGCTCGAACCGCAGGCTCCGAGCAGACATGCCCCGACGACTGCCACTGCGGCACATCCGATTCTCTTCATCGACGGTTCCTTCGCTCGCGGGCGTCGACGCTGTGCGTATCGTCGCCGAGGGGATGGTTGATGTTGGTACGTTGGGCAACGACCGAACGGGAGGTTCCATGGCCATCGCCTCTGACTCCGGCGCGTCCGATTCCACCGAGCCCGATTCCACCGTGCTCGTGAGCACGCCCTACGGCGACGTTCTCGGCTATCCGGTCGCTGCCGATGCGTCGCCGATCCTGGCCTGGCGGGGTATTCCCTACGCGACGCCTCCGGTGGGGAAGCTCAGGTTCCGAGCGCCGCGTCCGTTGCAGCCCTGGTCGGGAGTGCTCGACGGCCTCGAATTCGGTGCGATGGCTCCGCAGGGTCGTGACAGTCCGGTGCCGATCGATCCGTCGCTCTCGATTTCCGAGGACTGCCTCACGCTCAACGTCTGGGCTCCCCGTCCCGATGCAGAACTGCGGCCGGTGTTGGTCTGGATCCATGGCGGGGCGTACTCGCTCGGATCGTCCGCCCAGCGGGTCTACGACGGGAGAAACCTCAGCGAGAACGGCGACGTGGTGGTGGTGACCATCAATTTCCGTCTCGGCCCGTTCGGGTTCCTCGACCTGTCCTCGTTCTCCACCGACGAGCACACGTTCGAGACCAATCTGGGGCTGCGAGATCAGATTGCCGCACTGCAGTGGGTCCGTGAGTGCATCTCTGCGTTCGGCGGCGATCCCGATCAGGTGACGGTGTTCGGTGAATCCTCCGGGGGAGCGTCGGTCACCACGTTGATGACCTCTCCCAAGGCCGAGGGCCTGTTCCAACGAGCGATCGTGCAGAGCGCGCCTGCGACCTCGGTGTACGGCCCCGACCGCGGAGCCGCGGTGGCGTCGAGGTTCCTGGAGTTGGTGGGCGTCGACCGGGAAGACATCGGTGAACTGTTCGACATGCATTTCACCAGGCTGGTCACCGCCGGCGACACGCTCTGCTACGAGATTCCGACGACAGTTCCTGGGACACTTGGCCTTTCGCCGGTCGTCGACGGAGACATCGTGCCGCGCTATCCAGTGGCAGCCTTCCAGAAGGGGCTCTCGCACAAGATCCCGTTGATCATCGGCACCAACCACGACGAGCCCTCGATCTTTCGATTCATGAAGTCTCCGTTGATGCCGATCACCTCCGACACCGTCTCCGAGATGTTCCGCGCCATCGCTCACGACCACGCGGATCTGCCCGCTTATCGGGTCGCCGAGATCATGGCCGCATATCCGGACCGGGACAAACCCGCTGGGGCACAGGCCATATCGCGCGACGCGGGATTCCTCATGCCGAGCGTCTGGATCGCCGACGGGCACAGCAGGCATTCGCCGACATGGATGTACCGATTCGATCATGCGACGCCGATGCTCAAGGCCGCACGGGTGGGAGCGGGACACGCGACCGAACTGCCGTATGTGTTCGGTAATTTCGGAACACTCAGCCGAGACCCCACCTTCTGGCTCGGTGGCCGGAAGCCGGCGATGGCGGTGTCCGCGCGGATGCAGAGACGCTGGCTCGCTTTCGCGCGGTACGGCGTACCCGCAGCGTTGGATGCGTCCAAGCACTGGGCCCCGTACACCGAGCAGGCGCGCTGGACGCTGGTGATCGATGCATCGGACACTCTCGTCGACGACCCCGACGGCGAGATGCGCGCTGCATGGGGCGACCGCGTTCTCGGGTTCAGCTGACACATCGCTCATGCGTTCTGTCGCACGGCGTTGCTGACATGAATCGAACGTAACAGCAAGAACACCGGTCGCTCGAGTCACACCGGTAACAATTGGATGTCAGCGACCTGTCGGTAGGTGCGGTTATGTTCGATGGTGTGTTGATGTCGAGGATCGTCGAAACGTCCAGTGCCGTGGCAGCGACGCGCTCGCGAAAGGTCAAGATCGAGCAACTCGGTGCCCTGCTCGCCGAGGCCGAGGCCGGTGACATCGGGCCCGCCGTGTCGTGGCTGTCGGGGGAGTTGCCGCAGGGCCGGATAGGGGTCGGCTGGCGCACTCTCGCCGATCTCGACGTGACGTCCGCCGCGGACTCGACACTGACGGTTGCCGAGGTGGACGAGGCGATATCTTCGGTCGCGGCGACCTCGGGGGCGGGTTCTGCTGCGCGGCGGGTAGCGATATTGACCGACCTGTTCTCCCGAAGTACGGCCGAGGAGCGTCGGTTTCTGATCCGGCTCGTCACCGGCGAGCTGCGCCAGGGCGCGCTCGAAGGAATCATGGTCGACGCCGTTGCCGCCGCCACGAACCTGCCGCAAGCGCCGGTGCGTCGGGCATTCATGCTCTCGGGTCGTTTGCCTGCCACGGCCATAGCCGCCATGACCGGTGGCGTCGACGCGCTGGATGCATTCCGGCTCGAGGTCGGTCGCCCGGTCCGGCCGATGCTGGCGTCGCCCGCGGAATCTCTGCGCGGTGCCTGGGAACAGATGTCCGGCGATGTCACCGTCGAATACAAACTCGACGGCGCGCGAATTCAGGTGCACCGCTCCGGAAACAACGTGAGCATCTACACGCGGACTCTGCGCGACATCACTGCCGGCGTGCCCGAGCTGGTGGACCTGGTTCTCGAGCTGCCGTGCGATTCGGTGGTCCTGGACGGGGAGACCCTCGCGCTCGACGACAGCGGACGGCCCAGGCCTTTCCAGGAAACGATGAGCCGGTTCGGTGCCGAGAGCGCGCACGAGCTCCTGTTGCAGCCCTACTTCTTCGACTGCCTGCACCTCGACGGTGTCGATCTGCTCGATTCCCCGCTGGAGCAACGGCTGGCGGCACTGGACCGGGTGGCACCGGGGCACCGAATTCCCAGTGCCGTTCGGCCCGATGCGGACCAAGCAGCAGCCCACTTCGACGCTGCACTCGACGCCGGGCACGAGGGAGTCATGCTCAAAGCTCTCGGTGCACCGTACGCCGCAGGCCGTCGCGGAAAGAGCTGGCAGAAGGTCAAACCCGAACACACCCTCGACCTCGTCGTCCTCGGAGCCGAGTGGGGGTACGGGCGGCGCACCGGCTACCTGTCCAACCTGCACCTGGGAGCTCGCGATCCCGACGGCGGTGACCCGATCATGGTGGGGAAGACCTTCAAAGGCCTGACCGACGTGTTGTTGCAGTGGCAGACCGACGAATTCCCGAAACACGAGCGAGAGCGCGACGAGCACACCGTGTACCTGCGCCCCGCACTGATCGTCGAAATCGAACTCGACGGCGTGCAGGTCAGCCCACGTTATCCGGGCGGCGTTGCCCTGCGATTCGCGCGAGTACTGCGATACCGACCCGACAAGAACCTCGCCACCGCGGACTCCATCGACGCCGTGCGCGCACTCCTTCCACATTCGTGAAAACAGTTCCGACGATTAATACATACGAAACCGGCCGAACGATCCCGTAACACGGCGCAAAATATCTTGAGGGTGCAAGCCAGCGAGAGATGGAGTGCCAATGATGTCCACAGTTCGAGCTGCTCTGGTCCAAAGCAAGTGGACCGGTGACAAAGAATCGATGATCGCGGCACACGAGGGGTTTGCTCGGTCCGCCGCCGAGCAGGGCGCGAAAGTTGTCTGCTTCCAAGAACTTTTCTACGGTCCGTACTTCTGTCAGCTACAGGACGCGAAGTTCTACGAATACGCAGAATCGGTACCAGGGCCCACCGTCGACCGTTTCGCCGCGCTGGCGAAGGAACTCGGCATCGTGATGATTCTGCCCGTGTACGAGCAGGAACAACCCGGACTTCTGTACAACACCGCTGCCGTCGTCGACGCCGACGGGACCTATCTCGGCAAGTACAGAAAACACCACATCCCCCACGTGAACGGATTCTGGGAGAAGTTCTACTTTCGCCCCGGCAATCTGGGGTGGCCGGTGTTCGACACCGCGGTCGGGCGTATCGGTGTCTACATCTGCTACGACAGACATTTCCCGGAAGGTTGGCGCGCACTCGGTCTTGCCGGTGCCGAAATCGTCTTCAATCCGTCGGCCACCTCGCGGGGCCTGTCGAACTACCTGTGGAAGCTCGAACAACCCGCCTCGGCCGTCGCAAACGAGTACTACGTGGGCGCGATCAATCGAGTCGGAATCGAATCCGAATACGGTGACGACGATTTCTACGGGACCAGCTATTTCGTGGATCCCGAAGGCAAATTCGTCGGCGAGGTGGCGTCGGATTCGGAACCCGAAATAATCGTGCGTGACCTCGACATGGACCTGCTCAAGGTGGTCCGCGACCGATGGGCCTTCTATCGTGACCGCAGACCCGACGCATACGGCCCGCTGGTGCAACCCTGATGGCCACCACCTTCGTGCACGGTGGGACCGTGGTATCCACCACCGGCGCACAGGAATTGGATGTGCTCATCGACGGTGAGAGCATCGTCGCAGTGCTTGCACCCGGATCGGTCTCCCTGGCCGCGGACCTGAAGACCTCGGCGGACGTCGTCGTCGACGCGACCGGCAAATACGTCATTCCTGGTGGGGTCGACGGACACACGCACATGGAGATGCCGTTCGGCGGTACGTTCGCCTCCGATACCTTCGAAACCGGAACGCGCGCAGCGGCCTGGGGTGGCACGACGACGATCGTGGACTTCGCGATTCAGACCCCCGGTCAGCGCGTCCAGGACACTCTGGCGCAGTGGCACGAGAAGGCCGCGGGGCAGTGCGCCGTCGATTACGGCTTCCATCAGATCATCGGCGACGTCACCGACGATTCCCTGAAAGCCATGAGCGAGTTGGTGTCCGAGGGCGTCACCAGCTTCAAACTCTTCATGGCCTATCCGGGCGTGTTCTACTCCGACGACGGCAAGATCCTGCGCGCCATGCAGTCCGCCGCCGAAACGGGTGCACTGCTGATGATGCACGCGGAGAACGGCATCGCGATCGATGTACTCGTTGCTCAATCGATCGCGCGTGGAGACACGGCCCCGTACTTCCACGGCACGTCACGGCCGTGGCAGCTCGAGGAGGAGGCGACGCATCGAGCGATCATGCTCGCCCACGTCACCGGCGCACCGCTCTACGTCGTACACGTCTCTGCCAAGCAGGCCCTCGAACAGATTGCGCAGGCCCGTGGCAACGGGCAGAACGTGTTTGCCGAGACGTGTCCGCAGTACCTCTATCTGTCTCTCGAAGAACAACTCGGTGCACCGGGCTTCGAGGGTGCCAAGTGGGTCTGCTCGACGCCACTGCGGTCGCGAGCCGAGGGGCATCAGGACGAGTTGTGGCGGTACCTGCGCACCGGAGACGTGGCGACCGTCAGTACCGATCACTGCCCGTTCTGCATGAAGGACCAGAAGGAGATGGGTATCGGCGATTTCTCCAGGATTCCCAACGGGATCGGCTCGGTGGAACATCGCATCGATCTGATGTTCCAGGGCGTCAAGAGCGGCAGGATCACGCTGGAGAAGTGGGTCGACGTCTGCTGCACCACTCCGGCCAGGATGTTCGGAATGTATCCGAGGAAAGGTGTCATCACCCCGGGTGCCGACGCGGACATCGTGATCTACGACCCGAACGGACACACCAGCATCGGCGTCGACAAGACCCACCACATGAACATGGACTACTCGGCGTACGAAGGTTTCGAGATCGACGGGCATGTCGACACCGTGATCTCTCGCGGCCGGATCATCGTCGACGGTGGATCCTATTCCGGCACTGCGGGACACGGACGATTCGTCCGACGCGACCTGTCTCAGAATCTGATCTGAGTCATGGACATCGGGGTAGTGCTCCAGTGCAATCCGCCTGCGTCCCGTGTGATCGATCTTGCCAGACAGGCAGAGACACATGGGTTCTCGCACGTGTGGACGTTCGATTCGCACCTGCTGTGGCAGGAACCGTACGTCATCTACAGCCAAATTCTGGCGGCGACGAGGCGGGTGACCGTCGGTCCGATGGTCACCAATCCTGCAACCCGCGACTGGACGGTGACGGCATCGACGTTCGCGACGCTCAACGACATGTTCGGCAATCGGACGGTCTGTGGCATCGGCCGCGGCGACTCCGCGGTCCGGGCTCTGGGCGGTAAGCCGACAACGCTTGCCTCACTGCGAGAGTCGATCGAGGTGATCCGTAATCTGGCCAATGGGCGGAGCGCTCGGGTCGGTGAGACAACCGTGCAGTTCCCGTGGGCAGAACACTCGAGCCTGGAGGTATGGGTCGCGGCGTACGGGCCGAAAGCACTCGAGCTCACCGGCCAGGTGGCGGACGGGTTCATTCTGCAGCTGGCCGATCCCGATATCGCGGCGTGGACGATCGGCCGGGTCCGCGCCGCGGCCGAGCAGGCCGGTCGCGACCCCGATTCGATCTCGATCTGCGTTGCCGCTCCCGCCTACGTCACCGACGGCACCGATGCCGGGCTCGAACACGCCCGAGATCAGTGTCGTTGGTTCGGCGGGATGGTCGGCAACCACGTCGCCGATATCGTCTCGCGCTACGGCGGCGATGGCGGCGGTGTTCCACAGGCACTCACCGACTACATCGCGGCGCGCAAAGGGTACGACTACAACGAGCACGGTCGAGCCGGAAACTCTCACGCAGAATTCGTTCCGGACGAGGTGATCGACAGGTTCTGCCTACTGGGCACCCCGGCCGATCACATCGCCAAGCTGAAAGAGCTGGAGGCACTCGGCGTCGACCAGTTCTCGGTGTACCTGCAGCACGACGCCAAGGCAGCGACACTCGAAGCCTACGGAGAGAGCATCATTCCGCAGATTCGGCCGAGCGTGACGGCAACGTCGTGACGGGTGTTCTCGATCAGGCTTCGGTGGTGGCAGCCACTCCAGCCGGTGCGAATCGAGGAGTGCGGCGTCCGTTGATGGCAGTGGTGGCCGTCGGCGTGTTGCTGGTGTTCTGGGAGCTGGTGAAAGTGCTCGTCCCCGCGAACGGGGTGAGTGTCGCCGGAGTGCGGGTGCTCCCGCGCACCGACGACGGCGCGTTACCCCACGTGTGGTCGGTGTTGGCGGCGCTGACCGAGCCCGAGGTGAACGTCGCCGGGGCTCGCAGTGTCGGTGCCGCGATCGTGTCCAGTGGCCTGTTCACGTTCGGGCTCGCGGTACTCGGGTTCGCGCTGGGGACGGTGGTCGGGCTGGTGCTGGCGGTGGCGATGCAACGGTTCGTGTGGGTCGAGCGGTCCTTGTTGCCGTATGTGATCGTCTCGCAGACGGTTCCGTTGATCGCGTTGGCACCGCTCGTCGCCGGCTGGGGCGGGAAGATCGCCATCGGCGGGTACGCGTGGCAGCCCTGGATGAGCATCACCGTCATCGCGTCGTATCTCGCGTTCTTCCCGGTGGCAGTGGGGATGCTGCGCGGCCTGCGTGCACCCGATCGAGCAGCACTCGATCTGATGCACAGCTACGCGTCCGGATGGTGGACCACCCTGGTTCGACTGCGCCTGCCCGCCTCTGTGCCGCATCTGATTCCGGCACTGCGTCTGGCTGCTGCGGCCGCCGTGATCGGTGCCGTGGTCGCCGAAATCTCCACCGGTACGACCGGCGGTATCGGTAGGCAGATCATCGTGTTCTCGCAGCAGGCAACAGGAGACGCATCCCGCTTGTACGCAGCCGTTCTGGGCGCTGCGGTGCTCGGACTCGTGGTGACCGCACTGGTGTCGCTGCTCGATATCGCACTGGGCCGCTACGCGGGCCGTGCACCAGCGCGAAGGGCACAGACATGACCGAGCATGCGGTACTCGTCGAGGGCGTCGGCAAGACGTTCGACGGGGGAGTGACTGCGCTGGAGGATGTATCGCTCGCGATCGCCCCCGGTGAATTCGTCTCGCTCATCGGGCCTTCGGGTTGCGGCAAGTCGACGTTGCTCCGCATCGTGGCCGATCTCGAGCAACCGACGTCCGGTTCGGTATCGGTGTTCGGCCTGTCGGCACGCCGAGCCCGCGTCGAACAGAAGTACGGCATCGCCTTTCAACAGGCAGGGCTGCTCGATTGGCGCACAGTGCAATCGAACGTCGCATTGCCGCTGGAACTGCACAAGGTGCCCAAACGCGCTCGGGCAGAACGAGTTCGCGAACTGCTGGACCTCGTCGGACTCACCGATTTCGCAGAGAGATTTCCCAGCCAGCTATCCGGTGGGATGCAGCAACGAGTGGCGATCGCGCGGGCGCTCGCCCGAACACCGGGACTGTTGTTGATGGACGAACCGTTCGGGGCCCTGGACGAGATGACCCGCGAGAAGATGCAGAACGACCTACTGCGCATCGCCGAGGAGTCCGGCGCAGCAGTGGTGTTCGTGACCCACTCGATTCCCGAAGCGGTGTACCTGTCCGATCGGGTGGTTGTCATGTCCCCACGCCCGGGACGGATCGTCGACACACTCACGATCGACAGATTCGACACGAACGGGGATCCGCGCGAATCGGCGGAGTTCTTCTCGTCCATCACCGCGGTTCGTGACGCATTGCACGGCCGTACGGTTCGCAGTGCGGATCTGCGATGAAGCTCTGGTTGCCACCGGTGGTGTTCGGTGCGGCGGCGCTCGCACTGTGGCAGTTGCTCACGGTCGTCGCGGGGGTTCCGTCGTTCCTGCTGCCGTCGCCGAGCGCCATCGCCGAGCAATTCGTGCGGAACCTCGGTAACATCGGATCGGCAAGTCTGGCAACGGGAACCAACGCTCTCGTGGGGTTGATCGCAGGGTCGGTGCTCGGTCTCCTCGCGGCAATGGCAGCGGTTCGCCTGCGGATCGTCGACGAGCTGCTCACCCCGTTGGCAGCGGGTTCCGCAGCCGTTCCGATCGTCGCTCTTGCGCCGGTGTTCAACTCGATGTTCTCCTCGACCACCGATCTACCGCGGCGACTCGTGGTGACCATCGTCGTGTTCTTCCCGGTATTCGTCAGTGCGGCAAAAGGACTGCGTCAGGTCTCGGCTGTGCACCACGACCTGATGACGTCGTATGCCGTGGGTGGTTGGCAGTTCACCCGAATCGTTCGCCTCCCGTCCGCCGTTCCGCACATCTTCACCGGCTTGCGGGTTGCGGCTCCCAATGCTGTCATTGCTGCCATCATCTGCGAGTACTTCGGTGGACTGCAGAACGGTTTGGGGTCGCGGATCACCTCCGCCGCGGCGAACACGGCCTACCCCCGGGCGTGGGCCTACGTGATGGGTGCCATCGCAGTCGGTTTGCTGTTCTTCGTGGTTGTTCTGTTGCTCGAGAAACTCGTGTCCCGGCGTCGTCCCCAGGAAAGATGGATATGAACATCACTCGAACCCCCCGACCTCTTTTCGCCGTCGTCATGGCTCTGGCGGTGGTCGCCTCGGCCTGCAGTACCACCACGACCGACACCGACACCACCGCCGACGGGGACACCACGATCAAGCTGCAACTGCAATGGTTCAAACAGGGCCAGTTCGCGGGCTACCTCGCCGCCGTCGATCAGGGTTTCTATGCGGAACAGGGGCTGGACGTCGAAATCCTCGACGGTGGAACGGATATCGTCCCGCAAACTGTGCTCGCACAGGGGCAGGCCGATTATGCCGTCGCGTGGGTGCCGAAGGCGCTCGCATCCCGTGAAGCCGGAGCCGGCATCACCGACGTGGCCCAGATCTACCAGAAGTCGGGCACATTGCAGGTCTCGTTCAAGGATCAGAACATTGCCTCACCGGCCGACCTCCAGGGCAAGACTGTCGGAAACTGGGGCTACGGCAACGAATTCGAGCTGTTCGCCGGTATGACCAAGGCCGGGGTCAGTCCCTCCGACGTGACGTTGGTGCAGCAGCAGTTCGACATGAACGGACTGCTGTCCGGTGATATCGCCGCCGCCCAGGCGATGTCGTACAACGAGTACGCGCAGTTGCTCGAGACCGTGAACCCCGCAACCGGTGCGCTCTACACCGCAGACGATTTCGCGTCGCTGAACTGGAACGACGACGGCGTCGCGATGCTGCAGGACGCGATCTGGGCCAACACCGACAAGCTCTCCGACGAGGCCTACCAGGAGCAGACGGTCAAATTCTTGGCGGCCTCGCTGAAGGGCTGGATCTTCTGCCGAGACAACGTCGAGAAGTGCCGCGACATCACCGTCGCTGCGGGGTCCACACTGGGCGCGAGCCATCAGCTCTGGCAGGTCAACGAAGTCAACAAGCTGATCTGGCCGTCGGCGGACGGCATCGGGATGATCGACGAGGCGGCATGGCAGCAGACCGTCGACATCGCCAAGACGACGAAGAACGCCGAGGGCTCGACGGTGCTGACCGCCGATCCCGACGCCGAGGCCTACACCAACGAGTACGTGAGCCAGGCGCTGGATTTGTTGAAGGCCGACGGTGTGGATGTCACCGGGGAGTCGTACGCTCCGATGGAGGTCACACTGGAGGAAGGCGGCAAGTAGATGGATCACGTGTTCTACTCCTGGTCGGCGCAGGCCGAACTGAATCCGATCACCGTCGAGGGTGCAGAGGGGTCGTGGTTCTGGGACGACAAGGGCAAGCGGTACCTGGACTTCTCGTCGCAGCTGGTCAACGTCAATCTCGGGCATCAACACCCCGACGTCGTCGCCGCCATCGTCGAACAGGCCCAGGTTCTGACGACCATTTCTCCCACCGTGGCCAACAACAAGCGCAGTGAACTCGCCGCGTTGATCGCCGAACGTGCGCCGGGTGATCTGGACCGAGTGTTCTTCACGACCGGTGGCGCAGAAGCCGTCGAGCATGCGGTGCGGCTGGCGCGACAGCACACCGGGCGTACGAAGATGCTCGCCGCGTACCGCTCGTACCACGGTGGAACCGGAGTTGCGATCGGTCTCACTGGCGAGCCTCGGCGATGGGGCACCGAACCCACCAACGTCGACGTCGTGCGCTTCTTCGGGCCGTATCCGTACCGGTCACCCTGGGGCACAACGACTCCCGAGGACGAGACGGCCGCAGCACTGGCGCACCTGGAACAGGTCATCGTGCTCGAGGGTGCGCAGAACATCGCCGGACTGATCCTGGAATCGGTCATCGGCACCAACGGTGTGCTGATCCCGCCGCCCGGATATCTGGCCGGGGTTCGGGCGCTGTGCGACAAGTACGGAATCGTCTACATTGCCGACGAAGTGATGGTCGGGTTCGGGCGAATCGGCGAATGGTTCGCATGCCAGGCCTGGGATGTGACACCGGATCTGATCACGTTCGCCAAGGGCGTCAACTCCGGGTACATCCCCCTCGGCGGAGTGGTCATCTCGGAGAAGATCGCCTCGCAGTTCGACCACAAAGCCTATCCGGGAGGGTTGACCTACTCCGGCCACGTGCTCGGGTGCGCCGCGGGCGTGGCATCCATCGGAGTGTTCGAGCGCGACAAGATCCTTCCGCACGTGCGTCACGTCGGCGAGGACGTACTCGGTGCGGGCCTGTCGAAGCTGGCCGAATCTCATCCGAGCGTGGGTGAGGTGCGCGGCAAGGGATTCTTCTGGGCCGTCGAATTGGTCAAGGACGGCGAGACGAAGGAACCGCTGGTGCCTTTTGCCGCGTCGGGCAAGGACGCAGCGGCCATGGGCACGGTGACCGCCGCGGCGAAGTCACGTGGACTGTGGCCGTTCGTGGCAGGCAACCGCCTTCAGATCGCGCCCCCGCTGACGACCTCGGAGGACGAGATTCGTCAGGGACTGGAAATCCTCGACGAGGTACTGACGGTGGCGGACGGCTTCACCGTCGACGGGTGATCACAGCACCGCACCGGGATTGAGGATGCCTGCCGGATCGAGTGCGGTCTTGATCCGGCGGGTCAGTTCCATGACGTCCTCACCCACCTGATCGGGCAGCCACGCCTTCTTGAGGCGACCGACGCCGTGTTCACCGGTGATGGTGCCGCCCAAGGAAATTGCCAGATCCATGATCGCGCCGAATGCGATGTTGGCGCGCCGTGTCATGTCGGCGTCCTCGGGGTCGAAGACGATCAGAGGGTGGGTGTTGCCGTCGCCGGCGTGGGCGATGACCGCCACCAGCACGTCGTATTTCGTGGACAGTTCGGCGATTCCGTCGACGAGGGCCGGTAGTGCGGGCAGTGGAACCCCGACGTCCTCGAGCAGCAGGCTGCCGAGTCGTTCGACCGCGGGAATGGCGAATCGCCTTGCGGCAGCGAAGGCCTCACCCTCATCGGGGTCGTCGGTCGTGAAGACATCCGAGGCCCCGGCCTCGGTGCACGCGGCCGCCATGATCTCGATCTCGCGACCTCGGTCGGCACCGGGGGAGTCGGACCGAGCAATGAGCATCGCGGCCGCCTCGCGATCGAGCCCCATGTTCATGGCATCCTCGACGGCACCGATGGACGCGCGGTCCATGAATTCGAGCATCGACGGCCGCAAGTTCCGGGTGATGGCCAGAATGGCGGTGGTCGCGTCGTGCACCGACGCGAACGAGGCGACCACCGTACTGGCGGGAGGTTGCGCCGGAATCAATCGAAGAGTGATCTCGGTGATGATGCCCAGCGTGCCCTCGGAGCCGACGAACAGCTTCGCAAGGGATAGGCCTGCAACGTCTTTCAGGCGTGGCCCGCCCAGTCGGACGGCGGTACCGTCGGCCAGGACGACCTCGAGACCGAGAACGTAATCGGTGGTGACTCCGTACTTCACACAGCACAGGCCGCCCGCATTGGTGGCCGCATTGCCTCCGATGGAACACATCTCGAACGAGGACGGATCCGGTGGGTACCAGAGGCCGTGTTCCGCGACGGCCTTCTTGACCTCGACGTTGAGCAGCCCGGGTTGTACGACGGCGATGCGGGTCACCGGATCGACGGTGATCTCTCGCATCAACTCGGTGGTGAGCACGATTCCGCCGTCCACGGCGGTGGCTCCGCCGGACAAACCCGATCCGGCACCGCGCGGGACGACCGCCACATTGTGCTCGGTGGCCCACCGCATCACGGCACGAACGTCCTCGGTGGACTGTGCGCGCACGACGGCCAGCGGGGTTCCGGCGTCGGGATCCTTCGCCCAGTCGCGTCGGTAGCCCTCGGTGATGTCCGGGTCGGTGACCACCGCGCCGGGCGAAAGAAGGGATTCGAGCTCGCTCAGGCGGGCATCTGCATCGGTCGTCACCGACATCTCGGTCTCCTCACGTCGAAAATGTGACCGTCGACACCCGAGTCTGTCACGGCCGCGCGTGCGGCGGAGTCGGGGTCGGTCGACGCTCGATCACTGATTGCGTTGCAGCGTCAGTTCTGCGAGTTCGGTGGCGGCGGCGCACGGGTCGGCCGGACTGCCGCCTCGGTACTGCACCCACCAGGTGATGACGCCCGAGTACGCCGCGCTGATTCCGCACGACGACGGGTCGGCCGGTCGTCGCGACAGGAACGCTGTGGTGCCGCCAACGGCAACGTCTTCGGTGGTGTAGCCGAGTCGATCGGCCAGCTCTCGCTCACGCGAGAGTGCATCGTTCTCGAACCAGGCGAAGGTCACGTCGATGAGTCCGCCTGCACCGATCCCGGTCCACATGCACACCGCACCGTAGAAGTACTGATCGACGAGGTCGGCTCCCACCGTTTCGGCGATGGTGGGATCCGGGACGGCGATGCACTCCTCGAGCAGCTGGTCGAACTGTCCGCTGCCGCCCGATCGAGCGGGTACCGCCGTACCGGTCACGGTGGTGGTGCATCCGGTACCGACGGCCGCAGTCACGAGGACAGCGGCGAGGACGCGACGGGTGGAATCGGTGGAAGGGAACGTTGTCATCGGGCTACTTCGCCTTCGAGATCGTGGATCTGGCCAGATCCTCGACGACGTCGCAGGAGTCACGGGGGCCGTCGACCACGTAGTTGACGGACCAGTGGACGAAGCCGTCCCCGTTCTCGACCCCGGCCTCGCACGACGCGCCCGACGCTGCTGCGGTGAATCCCGGGTGTCCGTCCACATCGATGCGCTCGATGGTGCGGCCGACGGCTTCGGCCACGGAACTCTCTCGGTCGATGGGGCTGCCGCGGTACCAGGTGAACATCGCGTACGCGCCGCTCGCGGATTCCCATCGGCAACGAACAGCGTTCTCGGACACCACCGTCAGGTCGGGAACGGCCGTGAGTGTCTGCACTTCCGTGTTGTCCATCGACCCGCATTCACCGACGAAGAGCTCTTCGGTGATGAGCTGGTCGGCCGTCTCGGCCGGATCCGGATCGGCTTCGGTGCCCGGTGTGTCGGAGCATCCGACCAGTACACATCCGACCGCCGCGATCAACGCTGTAACGGCCCTGGTGCGCACGAATGCGGACTCTACCCACCCTGCACGGCAGAGGGGGAGCGTTTGATCGAAGTGAGTCACATCAGTAACACCAGCCTCAGGCGTTACCAGATCGATGCGTCGCCGACACGCAAATTTGTAGTTCGCCACGCTAGCGTCCAGCGCAGCGAACCTCGCACCCCACGCGGTGCGAGTCGACAAGGAGGCTGCACCATGATCGATCCCGGAAGTGACTCCTGGAACTACGTGGCCGCGATGTTCTCGTACGAATTCCTCGGGGGCGGAATCGAATACGACACCATCGAGCGCATTCACCGAGGCGAGATCGACGAATGGGTTCAGGCGTTGACGCAGTCAGGGCTGTTCGATCGAGCAACCATCGCGCGTATTGCCGACTCGTGGCATCAGGCCCCTCGGCAGTTGTTCGACATGCTGGTGCTCGACGCGGACGAGATGACCGCCAGGCGGTGCTCGCTGGCGTGGTCCTCGCTGGACCGGCTCGCACCACTTGCCCGCCTGGGCTGAAGTAAGGGTCAAGTACCGAGCAACCGCGTCCCCGACGCATCGACGACGATGGCCTGTTCGTCGGTCAACCCATGACAGTCGACACCGTCCCTGCGTAGGCGCTGCACCGTAGCGTGCCCCGAATCGTTCTCGTCCAGAACAGAATTCAGATGCGGGACAATCGAGTAATCGACCAGGCCCAGTCCGATCCACACCGGATCGACACCGGTGGCGGGCCGAACCTCGCCAGGGTCGTCCGCGTCCTCGACTCCGATCAACGATGGTGCGGCCACACACGCGCCCGCGCTGTATCCGCCGTACACGATCGATCCCCGCCGAACACGCTCGGTGAGGATCTCGTCTGCACCCGAGCGGGCGAGTTGAGCGCGCAGGACGAAGGTGTTGCCTCCGCGCACCCACACCGCACCGAAGCCGTCGAGTGCGCGCTCGAATGCGGCGGGCCGACCCACGTAATCGCGCAGATCCAGCTCGGCAGGCCGGTACCCGAGCGCCCGCAGCGGACCGAACTCGCTTCGGAGCGAGGACGTGCGAGCGGCGAGGGGCCACGCGTCCGATGCGTTCGCGATGACCGCGATATCGGACGGCGGCCCGGTGAGCTCGACGAAAGCGTCCGAGTGGCCGCCGAATCGATAGGACGACAGGAACAACTTCATGCTGTCGATTCGCCGTTCAGCCGGGCCAACCCGACGCGAACGGCGTCCGCGACACGCTCGGGCTCACTCAGGCGACGCGTCACGAACCCGGCCGCGAACCGGAAGCGATCCCGGTGCCACCGGGGCACCACGTGCAGATGCAGGTGGAAGACCGTCTGAAACGCGGCCTTGCCGTCGTTGATGACGAGATTGGCTCCGTCGGCGCGCAGGTCCGAGTGGCGCACTGCGCGCGACAGGGTGTGTCCGACGCGAAACACGTCGGCGGCCGCGTCCGGATGGGTCGAGTTCAGATCGGTGGCGTGCTCGCGCGGGACGACGAGCAGGTGTCCGCGACTGACCGGCCGGATGTCGAGAAAGGCGATCGCGTGGTCGTTCTCGAACACACGGTGCGCGGGGGCGTCGCCGGCGACGATGGCACAGAAGATGCAAGATTCCACGGTTGTCACTGTAGGGTCCGATCATCACCGATAGACCTGTATGGCGTGCATCACAATTGCTCGTCCTGTAACCGCGGAATGCCGAACGGACTCGATTCAGAACGAATCGGACTGTGTTCCGGGTTACCCGCGGTCTGTCTCCTCTGGCTACTATCAGGGACCTTGTGCCTTTGTCGCATGGGTTCGTCCACTCGTCGCAAGTTCGGGACCATCGGCCGATCAGTGGACACCATTCAACGCAGGAAGACGGAGATTTGGATACATCGCAGAGCACTGAGAAGGGTTCGGGATCCACGACTGTCGTCGGTGTGGTTCGGGAATCGGGGGAGGGCGAACGTCGCGTCGCCCTGGTGCCCAAGATCGTTGCCTCCCTGACGGGTAAGGGCGTGGAGATCGTCGTCGAATCGGGTGCCGGTCTCGGCGCTCTGATTCCCGACGAGCTGTACGTCGCCGCCGGAGCGACCATCGGTGATCCATGGTCGGCGGACGTCGTGGTGAAGGTTGCGCCGCCGTCCGATGCCGAGATCGCCAAGCTGAAGTCGGGCTCGACGCTCATCGGATTCCTGGCACCGCGCAACGCGGAGAACAGCATCGGGGCGTTGAAGGCGGCCGGAGTACAGGCCTTCGCCGTCGAAGCGATCCCGCGGATCTCGCGGGCGCAGGTGATGGACGCACTGTCCTCTCAGGCCAACGTCGCCGGCTACAAGGCCGTGCTGCTGGCCGCGTCGGAGTCCACCCGGTTCTTCCCGATGCTCACCACCGCCGCTGGCACCGTCAAGCCCGCTACCGTGCTGGTACTGGGCGTCGGTGTGGCAGGTCTGCAGGCGCTCGCCACCGCGAAGCGTCTCGGCGGCCGCCCCACCGGGTACGACGTGCGACCGGAGGTGGCGGATCAGGTTCGCTCCGTCGGCGCGCAGTGGCTCGACCTGGGGATCGACGCCGCGGGCGAGGGCGGATACGCGCGTGAGCTGACCGAAGACGAGCGGGTGCAACAGCAGAAGGCTCTCGAAGAGGCCATCAAGGGATTCGACGTGGTCATCACCACCGCGTTGGTGCCCGGACGCCCCGCCCCGCGACTGGTCACGGCCGCAGCCGTCGAGGGCATGAAGCCCGGCAGCGTCGTGATCGACCTCGCAGGGGAAACCGGTGGCAACTGCGAACTCACCGAGCCCGGCGAGACCGTCGTCAAGCACGACGTCACCATCTGCTCGCCGTTGAACCTGCCGGCCTCGATGCCCGAGCACGCCAGCGAGCTGTACTCGAAGAACATCTCGGCATTGCTCGAACTCATGTTGGTCGACGGCAAGCTCGCCCCCGATTTTTCGGACGAGGTTCTCGCCGGTGCCTGCGTGACACGTGAGAAGGAGAACTGATGTACACCCCGCTGCTCGCGAACATCGCGATCCTGGTGTTGTCCGGGTTCGTCGGCTTCGCGGTGATCTCCAAGGTGCCCAACACCTTGCACACCCCGTTGATGTCGGGAACCAATGCCATCCACGGCATCGTCGTACTCGGTGCCCTGGTGGTGCTCGGCAAGGTCGACGATCCGTCCATCGGCCTGCAGGTCATCCTGTTCGTCGCTCTCGTGTTCGGAACCGTCAACGTCATCGGTGGATTCGTGGTCACCGACCGCATGCTCGGCATGTTCAAGTCCAAGCCCGTTCCTGCCGATGCCAAGAAGGGTGCTGACTCCTGATGGACAATCTCGTCAACATTCTCTACATCGTCGCCTTCGGCATGTTCATCTACGGCCTGATGGGTCTGACCGGACCGAAGACGGCCGTGCGTGGCAACCAGATCGCCGCGGTCGGCATGTTCCTCGCTGTCGTGGCGACGCTGATCTCCATCCGAGACACCGGCAACTGGATTCTGATCGTCGTCGGTCTGGTCGTCGGCGTTGCGCTCGGTATCCCGCCTGCTCGCCGGGTCAAGATGACCGCGATGCCACAGCTGGTGGCTCTGTTCAACGGCGTCGGCGGTGGAACGGTCGCGTTGATCGCCTGGGCCGAGTTCCTCGACACGTCGGGATTCTCGAACTTCAAGCACGGTGAATCACCGACTGTCCACATCGTCATCGGGTCGCTGTTCGCGGCGATCATCGGGTCGATCTCGTTCTGGGGATCACTGATCGCGTTTCTCAAGCTGCAGGAGACCCTGCCCGGTTCGCCCATCACCATCGGCAAATTGCAGCAGCCGCTCAACGCTCTGCTGCTGATCGGCGCTGTGGCCGCTGCAGTGGTCATCGGCATCAACGCCACTCCGGGCGGCGGGGTATCGCAGTGGTGGATCGTTGCGGTTCTGGTACTCGCCGGAATTCTCGGTCTGACGGTGGTGCTGCCCATCGGCGGCGCAGACATGCCGGTCGTCATTTCGCTGCTCAACGCTCTGACCGGTTTGTCCGCTGCGGCGGCAGGTCTGGCGCTCAACAACACCGCGATGATCGTTGCAGGCATGATCGTCGGCGCGTCCGGCACGATCCTGACCAACCTCATGGCCAAGGCCATGAACCGATCCATTCCGGCAATCGTCGCCGGTGGATTCGGCGGCGGTGACGCTGCTGCAGGTCCCGCCGGCGCAGGTGGGGGAACGGCGAAGGCCACGTCCGCAGCCGACGCTGCCATCCAGATGGCGTACGCCAACCAGGTCATCGTCGTTCCCGGATACGGCCTCGCCGTTGCGCAGGCACAGCATGCGGTCAAGGACATGGCCAAGCTGCTCGAGTCGAAGGGTGTCGAGGTCAAATACGCGATTCACCCCGTCGCCGGTCGCATGCCCGGGCACATGAACGTGCTCCTTGCAGAGGCCGACGTCGCATACGACGCGATGAAGGAAATGGACGACATCAACGACGAGTTCGCCCGTACCGATGTCACGTTGGTCATCGGCGCGAACGACGTGACCAATCCGGCTGCGCGCAACGATCCGTCGAGCCCGATTCACGGCATGCCGATCCTGAACGTCGATCAATCGAAGTCGGTCATCGTTCTCAAGCGGTCGATGTCGTCCGGATTCGCAGGTATCGAGAACCCGTTGTTCTTCGCCGAGGGCACCTCGATGCTGTTCGGTGACGCGAAGAAATCGGTTTCCGAGGTGACCGAGGAGCTCAAGGCTCTCTAGTCGCGAGCAGTCAGCAGCCTCGATGGGGCGCTCCCGTTGTTCATCACCGGGAGCGCCCCGTCTTGCGTCGAACGGCCAGCGCGGCCGTGTCGAGCGGGTTGCGGGCTTCACGGGCAGCTGCGTCGGGTGAGAAGAGCATGACGATCGAGCACGCCGGCCACCACACGAACACGATCGATGCTGCGCTCACGATCCCGGTGATGGACGCGGATCCGACGATCAGGGCGGCCGCCGCCACCGCGAGCGTCGCGACAGTTCCCAGACCGAGGATCACGGGCCGCCACGCCGCGGACGCCACCATGGATGCAGCTCCGAGCAGCGAGGCCACGGCGACGAGTTGACCGCTCGGAAGGTCTGCGGACGCCGTCGTGGCTCCCATGATCTCGCGAGCGAGCGCACTGGTCACGACGGCACCGATGGTGCAGGCGATCACCACCCCGATGCCGAACGGCAGCTTGCGTATCAGCGCCACGACCGCGAGCGCGGCCACGGCGATCAAGACGGCGGTCACATCGATCGCATCGAGTACGTGAGCGGCCAGTGCCGAGCCGGGCATGGATTCCCCGAACGTCGAGGGTGCGGCGTGCGGCGCCCACATCAGGAAGATCAGCAGCAGGACTGCGGAGGCACCTGACACGGCCGACCGCACGGCGACCGCTCGCCGGCGTGGACGGCTCGAGGTGGTGGACGGCACGGCAGGCGTCTCGGCGTCGGGGGATGCGCGGATCGGTCCGGAATCCAGGCTCGGTGGAGGCATGAGTGCCACGGTGCCCGAACCGGCTGAACGCAGGATGTGAGGAACATGGGAAGCGGCTGATTCTTGCCGTGGTAACGATTCGATCACACCGCACGGTCTGAGCGGAATCATGCAGTTTCGAGTAGCGGTGGCCGCCAGTCAAATTCTCCGAGTCGGTTTGGCCGATCCATTCGGGGGCGGAAACTGGTTTGTGAGGGCTAAGCGGGCCACTGACCTGGAATGGAATCGAGTGGATTCGATCGGCGATGCTCGCATTCCTGCCGCCGAATCGCGCCCTCTGGTGGTCCTCGGTCCGCTCAGCTGGGCGTTTGTCCTTCGATTGTTCAGCGTCACAGCATTTCGCAATGCGAGCTATGACTTCGTTGCAAGGCGTTGATTGGATGGGTCCATGTGTGTGACGATACTCACATAGTCCAGTTCACCCTGGGCGAGACCGTCCGAAAGGGCGTAGTTTCAGCCGCATCGGAAACCCGGATTCGGCCGTTACACCCAAATCGATAACGATCTGGAAACGGACCGTGGTGCCCGTCACAGCCCGCCGGAATCGGGTACTCGACAGCTACGGACGCCGGAAACTCGAAGGAGAAGAACATGACCGCAATGTCTCAGGGACAGCTCGACATGGTCCGCGCGTTCTTTTGCAACGAGTTCGAAGCGGATTCCCTCGACCGATCCACCGTGCCGGAGCCCACCGCCGAGGCAGTCGCCGAGTGGATCGATGCACTGACCAACAGCGGCCTCTTCGCTCCCGCCGAGGTACGCAACATCTCCTCGGTGTGGGCGGCCGAGCCAGAGACGCTGGTAGCAATGCTGATCGGCGAAGTGGACGAAATCGCCGTCAAGCGTCACGGAGCAGCGGTGCCGGCCGCAGCAGTTGCCACACCGGCTCTGATCCCCGCCTTCGTGCGCGCCAGCTGACTCGCCCCGGGCCCGGAGTCTTTCGCACCAGGGCAGGTTCCGCTTCGCTACTATCGGTCGAATTCCGATGACGGCAGTCGACAACGGTGTCGCGCGGCGAAGTGAGGGTTCTGTATGGGCGCAGTGGGACTGGACGAGGACGCAGTATCGACCTGGATCGCAGGATTGGGGATCGGCGCAACCTCGCCTCTCACCTTCCAGCGAATCGGCAACGGTCAGTCCAATCTCACCTATGCCGTGCGCGACGCCGGTGGCAGCAGCTGGGTACTTCGGCGTCCACCACTGGGGCATCTGCTGGCGTCCGCACACGACGTGGTGCGCGAACATCGAATTCTTTCCGGACTGCAGAACACGGCGGTGCCGGTTCCGAAGATGATCGCGATCACCGAGGATCCTTCGGTGTCCGAGGTCCCGCTCGTGCTGATGAGTTTCGTCGACGGGATCGTCGTCGACTCGGTGGCGGCAGCCGAACAACTCGACCCCGACCACCGACGCCGCGTCGGGCTCGGCCTCACGGTGGCACTGTCCGACATCCACCGCGTCGATCTCGACTCCTCGGGTCTGGCAGATCTGGCCAGTCACAAGCCGTACGCCGCTCGCCAACTCGCCCGGTGGACCAAGCAGTGGCAATCCTCGCGCACTCGCGACGTACCCGGTATCGATTCGCTGGCAACTCGATTGGCAGCGGGGATTCCTCCGCAGCACGAAGTGACCCTGGTACACGGAGACTTCCACCTCAGCAACGTCATCACGGCCCGCGAAGACGGTCGTGTCGCGGCGGTCGTCGACTGGGAGCTGTGCACACTCGGAGATCCGTTGGCGGACCTCGGCGGCCTGCTGGCCTACTGGCCGCAAGCCGACGACGGGGTCGCCGGTCCGTTCATGGCGTCGACTCTGCCGGGCTTTCCCACTCGGGCCGAGCTCGTCGAGTCGTATGCGCAACACACCGGGCGCGACGTCTCCGATGTCGGATTCTGGCAGGTGCTGGCGTTGTGGAAGCTCTCGATCATCGCCGAAGGTGTCATGCGCCGTATGGAAGCCGACTCGCGAAACCGGGCCGTGGCAGGCGGGCCGACCACGACGCTCATCGACGACATCGTCACCAGGGCGTTGCGTACAGCCGACGAGATCGGCCTGTAGTCGGTCAGATCGACCCGGTCCCGATCACCAGAGTCCGCGCTGCGCTCTCGATTTCGGGCGGAATCGCCACCGGTCTACGCGTTGTCCCGTCGACGTACACGTGTACGAATCGACCCCTCGCCGCCAGCTCCAACGCATCGTTGCCTGCCTCGCGGAACAACCCGAGCGAGTACACGATGCTACGGGTGCCCAGCTTCTCGACGGCCAGGCCGACCTGAAGCCGATCCGGAAAGCTCAACTCGGACAGGTAGCGGCACGAGGTTTCGGCGACGACACCGATCGCCGGCAGTGTGCGGATATCGAGTCCGGTCGTCTCCATCAACCAACCGTTGACGGCGGTATCGAAATACGCGTAGTAGGTGACGTTGTTGACGTGGCCGTAGTGGTCGTTGTCGTCCCATCGCGTCGTCACGGGCCACAGAGCCGGATAGTCCGATGCGTGCGACAACTCCGGCCCTGGGTTCACCTGATCGGTCATGAACGTGACCCTAACCAGTGGCGTCGGCAGCGGGCGTCGCCGGGGACTGCCGACGCAGGATCGCTCGGACCACCAGACCGACGACCAATGCCCAGAATGCGGAGCCGATTCCTGCGAATGTCAGGCCGGAAGCGGCGACGAGGAACGTCAGAACGGTCGCCTCTCTGTCCGATGCATGTTCGAGTGCACCGAACAGTGATGCCGCGAGAGTTCCCAACAAAGCAAGTCCGGCAACGGTTTCGACCACGCCTGGCGGGGCTGCGGCAACCAGGGTTGCCAATGCGGCGGACAGCAGCGCCAACACCAGATACGAGGAACCCGCGGAGAAGGCCGCGACCCAACGCCGCTTCGGGTCCGGATGGGCACTGGGATTCGCCGCGAGCGCAGCGCTGATCGCGGCGAGGTTGATCGTGTGCCCACCCGCGAATGCGCCCAGGACAGTGCCGGTTCCGGTGACCGTCATCGACGCCCGCCAAGGAATTCGGAAGCCGAACGACGCCATGACGGTGGTGCCCGGGATGTTCTGCGACGCCATGGTGACGATGTACAGCGGCACCGCGATACCGATCGTCGCCTGCCAGGTCCAGTGCGGAACCGTCCAGTCGATTCGAGGGATCAGATCGGACGCCGCGACGGGTGTGCCGCCGCCGATCAAGTCCGCTGCGATGACTGCAGCCGCCGCGAGGAACGCAGCGGGCGCCGCCCAGCGCGCACTGAATCGAAGTACCACGAGCCAGACGAGTACCACCGGCGCTATCCGAGCGGGTGAGTCGGAGAACGCACCGACCGGTGCCGCGCACAGCGGTAGCAGCACTCCGGCCAACATCGCCTGAGCGAGTGGTACCGGAATCTTCGACACCGCAGCGCCGAGTCTGGGCCACAGGCCCGTCAGGACGATCAGCACCCCGACAGTGACGAAGGCACCCACAGCGGCGGGCCACCCTCCGACGACCACACCGGTTCCGGCGAGCAGCGCAGCGCCCGGCGTCGACCACGCCAGGGTGATGGGCTGTCGATATCTGCGTGCGAGCCACATCATGCCCACCGCCTGCGTGACACAGAGCGCCAGCAATCCCGAGGCCGCCTCGGTCGGGCTGGCACCTACTGCCCGCAGGCCCGTCAGCACGACAGCGAACGAGCTGGTGAAGCCGACCAGTGAGGCCACGATTCCAGCGCTGACAGGGGTCGAGAGTGGCGTCGGTCTGTCGGCGGCGTCGGCAGTGGTCACGACTGACGATGATGCACTGCGGGCCGTCGCCTGTCGCGTCGTTTCCCCTTTAGCCGAGTCGGCGCCACCAATCCGTGGCCGAATGCTGTCGGGGCACCGTCGACGTGACGTAGTCTCTTGGTTGGACCGGACCAGTCCGTACCGCTGGTTCGGCGAGTGACGGAAAGGCCGGCGCAGTGGTGATGCCCGTACATCTGAGGGACAGTCAAGTCCCGAAGCACGAACAGCTTCGCGCAATTCTGTTGCACCGCTGCACCAAGGAGCTGCAACCCGGCGATCTGATGCCCAGCGAGCGAAAACTGATGGAGGACTACGGCGTCAGCCGCATCACCGTCCGCGAGGCCATCGGCCAGCTCGTCAACGACGGGCATCTGGTGCGAGTCCGTGGCAAGGGCACGTTCGTGGCCAGTCGCACCGTGCAGTCTCGTTTGCACCTGGCATCGTTCTCGGAGGAGATGCGTGCGCAGGGGCTGACGCCTACCACTGTGGTGCTGTTCGCGCGGCTCGAAAGCCCCTCGGCGGCAACGACTCGTGCTCTCGGCCTGGCCGACGGAGAACAGACCTACCACGTCAAGCGTCTACGGCTGGCCGACGCCGAACCGGTCAGCGTCGACGACGCGTGGTACCGGGCTTCCCTGCTACCAGGACTGATCGAGCACGATCTGAGCAAGTCTGTGTACGAGGCCGTCCAGATCCACTACGGGTTGACGATCGACCGGGCCGAGCAGACCGTCAAAGCCACTGCGGCAGACAGTGATACCGCCACCCTGCTCGGCACCAAGCGCGGTGCCCCCGTGCTGTATTTCGACCGAGTCTCCTTCAGTGGCGACGAGCCGCTCGAACACACCGAGAGCTGGTACCGCTGCGATCGGTACCAATTGTCGATGGAAGTCGAAGGCGGACGACGCACCCCGCAGCGTCGGTGAGATCAGGGCAGCTCGAACAGCAGGTCGCCCACTGCCACGGTGTTGTCGATGCTCGCACTCGTGACCGAATCCGGCTTCGAATCCATCAACACCACCGGAACGACATCCGAGTAGCCCGCCGCCGCGATCGCTGCGGGATCGTAGGTGACGACGAGGTCGCCGGCCTCGACTCGATCGCCCTCTGCTGCAACGAGTTCGAAGCCCGCGCCCTTCATCTTCACGGTGTCGATACCGATGTGCACCAACACGCCCGCCTTGTCCTCGGTGAAAACGACGAACGCGTGCGGGTGAAGTTTGAGGATCGTGCCCGCGACCGGTGAACGAACCTCGACGGACCCGTCGTTCGGAGCCGGGCGTAGTGCGACACCGGAGCCGACCATCTGCGCCGAGAACACCGGGTCGGGCACGTCGGCGAGCGAGATGACCTGCCCGGCAACCGGGCTGAGGATCGCCCTTGCGCTCACAGGATGTCGCCGATGTCTTCTGCGAGCGTGTCCGCTTCGGGACCGACGATGACCTGAACGGCGGTTCCCTTGTGAAATACGCCGTGGGCACCTGCTGCCTTGAGCGCCGCCTCGTTCACCAACGACCCGTCCTTCACCTCGGTGCGCAGCCGAGTGATGCACGCTTCGATCTCGACGATGTTGTCGGCACCGCCGAGGCCTTCGACGATCGCGTCCGCTTTGGACATGTGGATTCTCGCTTTCTGTCGGCTTGTATCTGTCGGGTGGATCACACGGCCGGGTTGACACGAGCCTGCCACCTGGCCAAACTACAACTGGTAATGACCGGACAGTACCCCTGATGGCATCCGGTCACAACAGCGAAATTGCCCTCGAAGGACCAGCCTCGAAGAGAAGGTCGCCATGACCCCGAAGAAGACGGACTCGATCGATACCGAGCCGAAGAAGGAATCACGATCATTGGCCGGGCTGCAGCGGTTCGGTCGCAGCCTCATGCTGCCGATCGCTGTTCTGCCCGCAGCCGGAATTCTCCTGCGGCTCGGTCAGGACGACCTGCTGGGGAGGTTCAGCGCACTGAAGACCACTGCTGCGGTCATCTCCGCGGCAGGCCAGTCGGTTTTCACCTGGCTTCCCCTCATCTTCGCGGTCGGTATCGCCATCGGCTGGGCCAAGAAGTCCGATGGTTCGACCGCGCTCGCAGCTGTGGTCGGCTACATGGTGATGAACGGAGTCTTCACGGCAATGTCGCCGGTCGTGCTCGACGGAGAGGTCGATGCCAACGGTGACCCGGCAGTGATCGACTACGGCGTGTTGGCAGGCATCGTCATCGGACTGCTCTCGGCAATTCTCTGGCAGCGTTTCTATCGACAGAAGCTGCCGGATTATCTCGGCTTCTTCAGCGGCCGTCGTCTGGTGCCGATCATGACGGCGATCACCGGTCTCGTCGTCGCCGTGATCATGTCGTTCGTGTACCCACTCTTCTACAGCGCTCTCCAGTGGGTGGGCAACACCGTCGCCGACCACAGCGTGGTGGGTAGCGGAATCTACGGCTTCGCCAACCGCATGCTCATTCCCACAGGGCTGCACCACATTTTGAACTCCGTCGTCTGGTTCCTGGTGGGGGACTACCAGGATGCAAGCGGTCAATTGGTCCGCGGCGATCTGAACCGGTTCTTCGCCGGCGACCCGTCCGCCGGAGTGTTCATGACCGGATTCTTCCCGATCATGATGTTCGCACTTCCCGCTGCGGCATTCGCGATCTACCGCAACGCCAAGCCGTCGCAGAAGAAGATCGTCGGCGGAATCATGTTGTCCACCGGCCTGACTGCCTTCGTCACCGGGATCACCGAGCCGCTCGAATACTCGTTCATGTTCGTGGCCTGGCCGCTCTACATCATCCACGCGGTGTTGACCGGAACCTCGATGGCGCTGACCAATGCCCTCGGAATCCATGACGGATTCTTCTTCTCCGCCGGTGGCATCGACTACCTGCTGAACTACGGAATCGCCACCAAGGCATGGCTGCTCATTCCGATCGGCCTGGTGTACGCGGTGATCTACTACTTCCTGTTCAGCTTCGTCATCAAGAAGTGGAACCTGCGCACCCCCGGACGTGAGGACGACGCTGTGCTCGAACCCGACCGGGCATGACCGCATCCACTGCAACGACGCTCCGAGGGCGTGTCGTCACGCGCGACCAGGTGATCGAGGACGGCGTCGTCGCGTCGACGGGAGACCGGATCTCCTGGGTCGGACCGGCATCGGCATGGACCGGTGATCGAGCACCGCACACGAATTCGACGATCCTCCCCGGGTTGATCGATCTGCACTGCCACGGTGGAGCGGGGGCTTCGTTTCCCGATTCACCGGCCGTCGATCTCATGACGGCGGTGCGGCATCACCGCTCCCGCGGGACCACGACGATGCTCGCCTCACTGGTGTCGGCACCGCCGGAACGACTGATCGAGCAGACGTCGCTGTTGGCCGATCTGTACGAGTCCGGTGACATCGCAGGCCTGCACATCGAGGGGCCGTTTCTCTCGGTCGCCCGCTGCGGCGCGCAGGACCCGGCCTCGCTGCGCAGCGGAGATCCCGGACTGCTGCGCGACATACTGGCCGCGGGCCGGGGAGCCGTGCGGTCGATGACCCTTGCGCCCGAGATCGACGGTTTCGCTGCCGTAGCAGAGATGTTGCGGGAGAACGGCATACTGCCGAGCATCGGGCACACGGACGCCGATGCGCTCACCACCCGACGCGCTGTCGAGTCGCTGGGGGACGGTCCGATGACGGCCACGCACCTCTTCAACGGAATGCCGACCTGGCATCATCGATCGCCGGGCCCGGTGAGCGAGTGCCTGGCGGCCGCGGCCCGCAGCGTGATGGTGCTCGAATTGATAGGCGACGGAGTGCATCTCGCCGACGAGACCGTGCGCGCGGTGTTCGATCTCGTCGGTGGCGCACAGATCGCGCTGGTGTCCGACGCGATGGCCGCGGCCGGAATGCCGGACGGTCGCTACCGACTCGGACCACTGGATGTGACCGTCCAGCACTCGGTCGCACGGTTGTCCCGCGACGCAGACTCCGAGACCGCTCCGATCGCGGGCGGAACCGCGACCGTGCTGGACCTGGTGCGCCGCGCCGTGCTGGACGCCGGCGTGCCCATTGTCGAAGCGGTCCGGGCCGCATCGTCGACTCCGGCGGCATCGATCGGACTCGGCTCCGACATCGGGTGCCTCGAACAGGGCATGAGAGCCGACGTGCTGGTGGTCGACGCGGCGTTCGAGCCACTACAGGTGATCAGAAGCGGAACTGCAATCAGAGAGGACAGCTAGATGGAGGTCGTGATCCTCGAGGGGGTCGACGCAGTGGATCGAACGGCCGCCGACATCGTCGAACGAGTGGTGCGAGCCGGTCCGGCTGTACTGGGACTGGCGACCGGGTCGACCCCGGTGGGCACCTATCGCGAGTTGGCGCGACGGCATCGGGACGACGGCCTGTCGTTCGCGCGATGCCGAGCCTTTCTGCTCGACGAATACATCGGACTGGCGAAAGCAGCCGAGCAGTCCTACTTCTCGTTCATTCGAGACAACTTCGTCGACCACGTCGACCTGGACGACGCCGCAGTCTTCTCGCCCGACGGCGAAGCGGACGACATCGCGGCGGAGGCGCAGCGGTACGACGCGGCGATCGCGGCGGCAGGCGGCATCGATGTTCAGATCCTCGGAATAGGCACCGACGGACACATCGGCTTCAACGAGCCCGGATCTTCACTGCGATCGCGGACGCGGGTCAAGACGCTGACCGAACAGACTCGCGCCGACAATGCCCGTTTCTTCGATTCGCCCGAGGACGTGCCGCATCACGTACTGACGCAGGGTCTCGGCACCATCGACGAGGCCCGTCACCTGGTGTTGATCGCAACGGGGGAGTCGAAAGCGGACGCGGTGGCGGCGGCCGTCGAAGGACCGCTGTCGGCGCACTGTCCGGCGTCGGCGATCCAATGGCACCCGCACGCAACGGTGCTGTTGGACGAGGCCGCGGCGGCGTCGCTCGCACTCGCGGACTACTACCGGTACGCCTATGCAAACAAGCCCCGGTGGCAGCACCTGTGAGTCAGCTGCGCGAGAACTCCGATGCGCGCGCGATCTGGTCGTCCGACGGCCGCACTCCGGTGTAGAGGACGAACTGTTCTGCCGCCTGCAGGGCGATAACCTGAGCGCCGGTGATCACGGGCTTGTTCGCCGCTCGGGCAGCAACGATCAGCGGCGTCTCCGACGGCATGGCGACGACGTCGAACACGGCCTTCGCTGCGTCGATCTGCTCGACGGTGAACGGTGCCGAATCAGCGTCCGGTCCGCCGGCCATACCCACCGGAGTCACGTTCACCAGCAGGTCTGCGCCCACAGCTTCGGCAGACCAGTCGTAGCCGTAGGTCTCGGCGAGCACCGGGCCGGTGTTCGTGTTGCGGGCGACGACGGTGCCCCGGGTGAAACCCGAATCCCGCAGTGCGGCAACGACAGCCTTGGCCATACCGCCGCTGCCGGTGACGGCCACCGAGTAGTCGGTCGAGAAGCCGCTCGCGGCGAGTAGGTTCGCGACGGCCTGGTAGTCGGTGTTGTACGCGTGCAGGACGCCGTTCTCGTTGACGATCGTGTTGACGGATTCGATCGCGCTCGCCGACTCGTGCATCACGTCGACCAGTTCGATCACATCTTCCTTGAACGGCATCGACACGGCGCAGCCTCGGATGCCCAGCGCGCGAACACCCCCCACCGCGGCGGCGAGGTCGGTGGTGGTGAACGCCTTGTAGACGAAATTCAGGTTCAATTCGTCGTAGAGATAGTTGTGGAAGCGAGTTCCGATATTGCTCGGTCGGCCGGACAGGGACATACAGAGCTGTGTCTCACGGTCGAGGAAGCTGCGCGGGTGTGCTGTTGCCATCGCTGAGACGTTACGCCGCGCACGTCGAGGCGACCGAAGCGAGAACACTCCGATCGTCCTGGGTGATCGGCAACTCGTACTGCGCAGCGACCGAGAGGTACTTGCCCGCGTAGAAGCAGTGGTAGGCCGCGTTCGGCGGCAACCATTGCGAGGGTGTCTTGTCGCTCTTGCTCTGATTGTCTGCTCCGTTGACCGCGAGCAGATTGAACGCCACGTCGTTGGCGAACCGAACGCGTTTCTCGGGCGACCACATGTTCGCGCCCATATCCCACGCAGCGGACAGCGGGTAGACGTGATCGATCTGAATCTTTCCGGCGTCGGACTTGGTGAACTGCATCGGCTCACCGGAGTACGGGTCTGCGAGCGAACCCGACAGCACGACGCAGTCGCGGGTGCCCGCCCGGAACTCGACCCCGGTCATCGACAGCGCCAGGACGTTGTCGCGGGTACCGCAACCGTCGTGGCCGCCTGGCCCGTCGTAGTCGTCCGTCCATGCCGGGCCGAACACACACCCTTCGCCGCTCTTGCACCCGCGCTCGTAGCCGAGGGCATCGGGCCGGCCGGCGACCACACGAACCTGGGCGAGCAACTGCTCGATCTGAGTGCGAGTGGGGCTACCGGGAGCCGGTTCGGCGGGGGAGAAGCCGGGGACGACGGGCCGGTCGCACGAGCCGAACACAGCCATCACGGCCGCGGCGATCACCAGCAGTACCGCCACCCACAGCTTTCTCACGCACGCCCCATCGTCGATCTTGTTGTTCGGTCATCGGTCATCGGTCCTCGCGACAGCAGTGTGCCGGAAGGTCCCGACAGTTCTCCGCCGACACGAGTCCGGCATCAGCGAACCTCGACGACGACCTTGCCGAGCACGTGCCCGTCCTCGACGAGGGCGAGAGCCTCACCCGCACGTTCGAGCGGGAACACATGGTCGATTCGCGGACGAATGACGCCCGACGCGGTCAGGTCCGCCAGCCGCGCAAATGCCGCGGTGGTGCGGTCGCGATCGACTCCGGAACCGCCCCACTGCGCTGCGAGCACCGGGTCTGCGACGCTGACGATCGGCACCCCCGCGGTCACTGCGGTCGCGGCGGCGCGCAAGCTGTCGCCTCCGACGAGATCGATGATGCCGTTCACCGGTCGTGACATCGAGTCGACGAAATCGGGGCCGGAGGCGAGAAATTCTGCGTCGAGGCTCTCGATCCACTCCCGCTTGCCAGCGCTCGCGACCGCGAGAACGTCGATACCGTCGGCTCGCGCGAGTTGCAGAACGGTCGAACCCACACCGCCACCCGCGCCCAGCACCAGGATGGAATCACCCGCGCCGACGGCGAGTCGGCGCAGCGCGTCGTACGCGGTTCCGGCAGCCACCGGCAGCGTGGCCGCGGCTGCCCACGAGACGGCTTCCGGCTTGTGGGCACTGCTCGACGCGTTGAGCACGGTGTACTGCGCATAGCCTCCGTATCCCGACGCGGTGGCTCCGAACACGTGGTCGCTCACCGCGAAGTCGGCCACATCGCCGCTGACCGACACGATCGTGCCCGATACCTCCCGACCCAGAACCGCGGGCAAGGTGATCTGCACGGTGTCCTTGCGGTTGCCCGCCCGCACCTTCCAATCCGCGGGATTGACCCCGGCGGCGTGGACCGCGACGAGAACCTGCCCCGGTCCCGGCTCGGGGACAGGGAGGTCGAGAAGGTATTCGGTGTCGGGTCCGCCGTATTCACTGAAGCCGTACGCGATCATGTACATACTGTGCCTCACCCAGCGACCCGCTCGGGAGCGCCTCACCTGAAGTGTGTCGGTGCTTGCTGATTGGATGGACCGATGCTGCACGGTCTCTGGTCTCCCGGTGCCGGGCTGATGTTGTGGGACGACGAGATCACCACCGGCGACGAACCCGATCTGCCGCCGACCCACGCGCACGTGCTCACCAGAACGTTCCGGCACCGTGCCGCGGTGTCGTTTCCGTCATCCGGACGCACCTCCACCGCGCAGGCCCCGGTACAGGTTCCGGCCATCGCACTCGCCCCGCACGACGGTGCCGACTTGCTGTTGCGGACGCCATCCGACCACCCGTCGATCTCCGGTGACCTCCGCTATCTGGCGCACGTCGCCCGCGGAATCGAACGCTGGGTCCGCGGCGGTCGCGTCGTTCCGGCCCTGAAGTTGATGGACGGGCAGTGGTGGCCGCGGTGGCGTCTGGTCGGGGGCGAACGTCAACGTGCCTGGCTCAGCGAACTCGCCGTCGCGATGCCGTCGGTGCAGCGTGCGGGTGAGCGACCCAAGAAGATCCTCGACGACATGGTGGAGGAGCTCACCGATCCGATCGTCAGATCGGTTCTGGGCAGACCCGACTCGGAGCATCCGCTGTTGTCGGCTCTGATTCGCGACGACCCGTATGCCGATGGCACCCAACAGATGTCGACGTTGCTCGAGAACTGGCGTCGAAGCCTCACCGTCGACGAGCCGTCCCTTGTGCTCCGCCTGCTCGAACCCGATGACGATGACGCCGTCGACAGTTCCTCCGAGGACGCAGTGGAGTCCTACTGGACGCTGCAGGTGTGTCTGCGAGCCGATGGCGAAGCACCGCGACCGGTTCCGATGAGCCGCAAGGTCGATGCCACTCTGCTCTCCATCGCCGTGCGCAAGCTCGGTGACGCCGTGGCGGCGTACCCGAGACTGCGCGATCTGCCGTCTCAGGAAGGCACCCTCGATCTGCTGCTTCCGACGTCGGTGGTCATCGACCTCGTCGAACACGGTGCGACGGCACTGCAGGCCACCGGGACGACGGTTCTGCTGCCTCGGGCCTGGACGAGGCTGGATCCGTCGATGAGGCTGCGCGTCGAGTCACCGGCGGTGACGAAAGCGGCAGCCGATCGGGCGGTCGGCATGGACGAATTGGTGTCCTACGACTGGCAGCTCCAACTCGGCGACATGGTGCTCACCGAGGCGGAGATGAACAGGCTCGCCGTCTCGAAGGGCGATCTCGTACGGCTCCGCGGTCAGTGGGTGTTGGCCGACGGCGGTCAGCTCGCGCGGGCTGCCAAGTACGTCGCCGAGCATCACGGTGACGGGACTGCGCTGAGCACGCTGATGCGCGAGATGACTCTGGCCGATCCACCGCCGGCTCCGGTCCAGGACATTCGTGCCTCGGGATGGGCGGCCACGTTGCTCGAGCCCGGTGCGGTGCCGGAGACGATCCCCGTACCGGCCGGTGTGAACGCGACTCTGCGGCCGTATCAGCAGCGTGGGCTCGATTGGCTCGCGTTCATGAGTCGGCTCGGTCTCGGGGCGGTACTCGCCGACGACATGGGGCTGGGCAAAACGCTGCAGGTGCTGACACTGCTGGCGCACGAGAAGAGTTCGACGCCGACGCTGCTGGTGGCACCGATGTCGGTGGTCGGCAACTGGCAGCGTGAGGCGGCGAAATTCACTCCGGCACTGCGAGTTCTGGTGCATCACGGGCCGGCCCGGTCGAAGGGCGACGAGCTCGACCGGGCGATCGCCGAGCACGATCTGATCGTCACCACGTACGCGCTGATGGCCAAGGATCGCGCGCAGCTGGCGGAGCAGACGTGGCGTCGTGTGGTCCTCGACGAGGCGCAACACATCAAGAACTCGGGGACCGTGCAGGCCAAGGCGGCGCTAGCGATCCCCGCGGATCACAAGCTGGCGCTCACCGGAACGCCGGTCGAGAATCGTCTCGACGAGCTGAGGTCCATTCTCGACTTCGCCAATCCGGGAATGCTCGGTAGGCCGTCGGACTTTCGAAAGCGATTCTCGGTTCCGATCGAGCGAGAGAACGACGAGAGCGCAGTCTCGCGTCTGCGCGCCATCACCTCGCCGTTCATTCTGCGTCGCGTCAAGACCGATCCGACGGTCATCTCGGATCTGCCCGAGAAGAACGAGATGACCGTGCGCGCCAACCTGACGGCCGAGCAGGCTGGGCTGTACAAGGCCGTCGTCGACGAGATGATGGCGCAGATCGCCGACGCGAAGGGTATGAAGCGCAAGGGTGCGGTGCTGTCCGCGCTCACTCGTCTCAAACAGGTGTGCAATCACCCCGCTCATTTCCTGTCCGACGGCTCGCCGGTGCTCAAGAGGGGGCAGCATCGTTCCGGCAAGATCGGTCTGGTGGAGGACATGCTCGACTCGATTCTGGGTGACAACGAGAAAGCGTTGTTGTTCACGCAGTTCCGGGAGTTCGGTGAGCTCGTGGCACCCTACTTCGCCGAACGATTCGGCACCGAGGTGCCGTTCCTGCACGGCGGCGTGAGCAAGACCAAGCGCGACGAGATGGTGGAGAAGTTCCAGACCGACGACGGTCCGCCGATCATGATGCTCTCGCTCAAGGCCGGCGGCACCGGGTTGAATCTCACGGCCGCCAATCATGTCGTTCATCTGGATCGATGGTGGAATCCGGCGGTGGAGAATCAGGCGACGGACCGGGCCTTTCGCATCGGGCAGCGCAAGAACGTCGAGGTGCGCAAACTGCTGTGCGTCGGCACCGTGGAGGAACGGATCGACTCGATGCTCGTCTCCAAGCAGGACCTGGCGAATCTGGCGGTGGGCACCGGCGAGAACTGGGTGACCGAGATGGACACCGCGGAGCTGCAGGAACTGTTCCGCCTCAGCGAGGATGCGGTGGGGGAGTGATGGTCGACTTCTCGCAGTACGGCAAGCGGCGAAAAGCCAAGGGCGGCATCGAGTCCAGAAACAAGCGCGGCGCGTTCGGGCAGACGTGGTGGGGCAGGCATTTCGTGGCGGCCATGGAAGACCTCGCGGATCCGGGTCGGATTGCTCGGGGCAGAACGTATGCGCGCCAAGGGCAGGTGCTCACGCTCGGTGTCGAGCGCGGGCAGATATACGGCGAGGTGCAGGGCAGTCAGCTCGAGCCGTTCTCGGCCTCGGTCACCGTCGACCCGCTCACGCAGGGTGAAGTAGCCGCGCTGGTCGGCAGGGTGCGATCGAACCCCGGCATGCTGGCCGAGCTGGCCTCCAATGCCATTCCGCAGGCACTGGCGTCGGTGTTGCTGCCGCACGACAAGGGGCAGCTCGATTTCGACTGCACATGCCCCGACGACGGGTGGCCCTGCAAACACGCGGCGGCTCTGATGTACATCGCCGCCGAGCACATCGACGCGTCCGCCGCGACCATCCTGACGTTGCGTGGAGTCGATCTCGATCAACTGATCGAAGGTGTCGGTGACGGGGACGACGAGTTCGACCCCGATGACTGGTTCGCCGATCGCGCGTCTTTCCCCGAACTTCCGCAGGTGTCGTTCGCCCCCGCGGTGGACGATCTCGATCCGTTGATCCTGCGCCGAATCTTCCGCGCCGACGGCTCGACCGAGGCCGAGGTCAGTCGCGCCGGCGCCGATCTGAGGCAGTTCTACGACCGAATGTGACCAGTCCTGGACTTACATGGACATCCGACTATAGGATGGGCGTACTTCACTTCCACGCTCGAGGACGGACACTCCCATGGCTCGCGAACTCACGCACTTCATCGGCGGCAAGCACGTCGCAGGCACCTCCGGAAACTTCGGGGACGTCTTCGACCCCAACACCGGCGAGGTTCAGGCCCGTGTGCCGCTGGCCGACGTATCCGAGGTCGAGACCGTCATCGCCGATGCCGAACAGGCCCAACGTGAATGGGCCAAGTGGAACCCTCAGCGTCGGGCCCGCGTCCTGATGAAGTTCCTGGCGCTCGTCACCCGCGACACCGAGGAACTGGCCCGCTTGCTCTCGTCCGAGCACGGCAAGACGATCGCCGACGCCAAGGGCGACATCCAGCGTGGCGTCGAGGTCGTGGAGTTCGCCGTCGGCGTCCCGCATCTGCTCAAAGGTGAGTACACCGAAGGCGCAGGCGGTGGAATCGACGTCTACTCGATGCGTCAGCCGCTCGGCGTCGTAGCAGGAATCACCCCGTTCAACTTCCCCGCGATGATTCCCCTGTGGAAGGCCGGCCCGGCCATCGCCTGCGGAAACGCGTTCATCCTCAAGCCCTCCGAGCGCGACCCGTCCGTCCCGCTCAAGCTCGCCGAGCTCTTCCTCGAAGCGGGACTGCCGCCGGGTGTGTTCAACGTCGTCAATGGCGGCAAGGATGCTGTCGACGTGCTCCTCACCGACGACCGCGTCAAGGCGATCGGCTTCGTGGGCTCGACTCCCATCGCGCAGTACATCTACGAGACCGCAGCGCAGCACGGCAAGCGCGCGCAGTGCTTCGGTGGAGCCAAGAACCATGCCCTGGTGATGCCCGACGCCGATCTCGACGAGGTTGCCGACGCGCTTCTCGGTGCCGCCTACGGTTCGGCAGGCGAGCGCTGCATGGCCATCTCCGTCGCGGTACCGGTCGGTGAGGAGACCGCCGACGCCCTCGTTGCCAAACTGACCGAGCGAGTGGCGAAGCTGAAGATCGGCCGCAGCGACGACGAGGACGCGGACTTCGGACCGCTCGTGGGCAGCGATGCTTTGAAGCGAGTCAACGATTACACCCAGATCGGTGTGGACGAGGGGGCCGAACTCGTCGTCGACGGACGCGGATTCAGCCTCGAAGGCCACGAGGGTGGATTCTTCGCCGGCGCAACGCTGTTCGACAAGGTGACCACCGACATGCGCATCTACAAGGAAGAGATCTTCGGACCGGTCCTGATCGTCGTGCGCGCGAAGGACTACGAGGACGCGCTGCGCCTGCCCACCGAACACGAGTACGGCAACGGCGTCTCCATCTTCACCCGTGACGGTGATACCGCCCGCGACTTCTGCTCCCGCGTCCAGGTGGGCATGGTCGGCGTCAATGTGCCGATTCCGGTCCCGATCGCGTACCACACGTTCGGTGGTTGGAAGCGTTCGGGATTCGGCGATCTGAACCAGCACGGACCCGATTCGATCCGCTTCTACACCAAGACCAAGACCGTCACGCAGCGCTGGCCGTCGGGCACCAAAGAGGCGGCAGCACAGAATCACTTCGTCATTCCGAACATGGACTGATCCGGCGATGTTCACCTTGAACGAGGACGAGCGCGCGATCAACGACACCGCTCGCGAATTCGCCGACGAGTTCCTGGCACCGAATGCCATCGAATGGGACCAGCAGAAACACTTCCCGGTCGACGTGCTGCGCAAGGCAGCGGGACTGGGAATGGGCGGCATCTACATTCGCGAGGATGTGGGTGGATCGGGTCTGACCAGAGTCGACTCGGTGCGGATCTTCGAGCAACTGGCCACCGGTGACCCGTCCATCGCGGCATACATCTCCATCCACAACATGGTCGCCTGGATGATCGACACGTACGGAAACGACGAGCAACGGCAGCGTTGGCTCCCGGGCCTGTGCGCGATGGATCAGCTGGGGAGCTACTGCCTCACCGAGCCCGGCGCGGGATCCGATGCCGCGATGCTCGGCACCAAGGCAGTGCGCGACGGCGACGAATACGTGTTGAACGGCGTCAAGCAATTCATTTCCGGCGCAGGCACATCCGAGGTCTACGTGGTGATGGCGCGCACCGGCGCGTCGGGTCCGCGTGGCATCTCGGCGTTCATCGTGCCGAAGGACTCCGCGGGACTCTCCTTCGGGGCCAACGAGAAGAAGATGGGGTGGAACGCTCAGCCCACTCGTCAGGTCGTTCTCGAAGGAGTCCGCATTCCCGCCGAGAACATGCTCGGCAGCGAGGGCGACGGGTTCCGTATCGCGATGAACGGACTCAACGGCGGACGCATCAACATCGCCGCGTGTTCGGTCGGCGGAGCGCAGTCCGCTCTCGACAAGGCCGTTGCCTACCTCGCCGAACGCAAGGCGTTCGGGGCACGGTTGCTCGATGCGCAGGCGCTTCAGTTCCGACTGGCCGATTTCAAGACCGAACTCGAGGCCGCCCGCACACTGCTGTGGCGGGCCGCGGACGCGTTGCAGAACGACGCTCCCGACAAGGTCGAAATGTGCGCTATGGCAAAGCGTTTCGGAACCGATACCGGATTCGAGGTCGCCAACGGAGCGCTGCAACTGCTGGGCGGGTACGGGTACCTCAGTGAATACGGTGTCGAGAAGATCGTTCGCGACCTTCGGGTGCACCAGATTCTCGAAGGCACCAACGAGATCATGCGGGTGGTCGTGGCTCGATCGATCGTGGGTGCCGCATGAGCGACGTGATCCTCGAGGTCTCAGGTGGTATCGGTCGGATCACCCTGAACCGCCCCAAAGCCATCAATGCGCTCGATCATGCGATGGTTCGCGAGATCGCACCGGCGTTGGCGCAGTGGGCAACCGACGACGCTGTCGACGTCGTGCTGCTGACCGGGGCCGGTGAGCGCGGACTGTGTGCCGGTGGCGACATCGTCTCGATCTACCACGACGCGAAAGACGGCGGCAACGGTAGCAAGGACTTCTGGCGCGAGGAGTACATCCTCAACGCCGCGATCGCTCGGTTCCCCAAGCCGTTCGTTGCCATCATGGACGGCATTGTCATGGGCGGAGGCGTCGGGCTCTCGGCACATGCCAACACTCGCATCGTCACCGAGCGATCGAAGATTGCGATGCCCGAGGTCGGAATCGGTTTCGTTCCGGATGTGGGCGGCACGTACCTACTTTCGCGTGCACCGGGCGAGATCGGCACCCACTTCGCGCTCACCACGGCGCGAATGAATGCCGCCGACGCCATCGCGGTCGGCTTCGCCGATCACTACATCCCGTCCGACAAGCTGGACGACTTCTACTCGGCACTCGAGAGCGTCAGTGTCGGCGAGGCCGTCGCGACATTCAGTGAGCCGGCACCGGAGTCCACCGTTGCCGGACAGCAGGGATGGATCGACGAGTGCTACGCCGGCGACGACGTCCAGGGCATCGTCGACGCTCTGGCCGCCAGCACGGTGCCGGAGGCACAGAAGTCCGCAGAGGACATCGCGTCCAAATCGCCTGTGTCGCTGGCCGTGACACTGAGGTCGCTGCGTCGGGCAGCGATGCTTCCGACGCTCGAGGCAGTGCTCGACGAGGAGTACCGCGTGTCGGTCGCGTCGTTGTCCAGCCACGATCTCGTCGAAGGAATCCGAGCACAGGTGGTCGAGAAGGACCGCAACCCGCAATGGCAACCGCGTACGTTGGCAGACGTCACGCCCGAGGATGTCGACCGGTACTTCGCGCCTCTCGGGGACGCGGAACTGGGCCTGTCGAAAGCACACACAGAAGGTGAGCAGTCATGAGCGAGAAGACGATCGGCTTCATCGGCCTCGGCCACATGGGCGGACCGATGGCCGCCAATCTGGCTGCGGCCGGCTACACCGTGCAGGGCTTCGATCTGGTGCCTGCCGCGCTCGAGCAGGCCACGAAGGACGGCGTCACCGTGGTGGAGTCGGCTGTGGCCGCCGTTGCCGATGCCGACATCGTCATCACGATGCTGCCCAACGGCAGACTGGTACTCGGGTTGTACGCGGACCTACTGCCTGCCGCCGCACCGGGCACGTTGTTCATCGACTCCTCGACCATCGACGTGGCCGACGCGCATGCCGCGCACAAGCTGGTGCACGAGGCAGGCCACCGCAGTCTGGACGCGCCGGTCTCCGGTGGTGTCGGGGGAGCGGCCGCGGGAACATTGACCTTCATGGTCGGCGGTTCCGAAGAGGATTTTGCCTCTGCGGCAGCAGTTCTCGACGTCATGGGGCGCAAGGTGGTGCACTGCGGTGCAGCGGGCAACGGCCAGGCCGCCAAGATCTGCAACAACATGATCCTCGGGGTGTCGATGATCGCCATCAGCGAGGCGTTCGTGTTGGGGGAGAAGCTCGGTCTGAGCAACCAGGCGTTGTTCGATGTGGCGTCGACTGCGTCCGGTCAGTGCTGGGCACTGACGACCAATTGCCCGGTACCCGGACCGGTCCCGACGAGCCCCGCCAACAACGAGTACAAGCCGGGCTTCGCGGCAGCGCTCATGGACAAGGACCTGGGCTTGGCTGCCAATGCACTGCGCGACAACGGTGTCGAGGGTGTCCTCGGCCTACGGGCAGCAGAGTTGTACGCTCGATTCAAGGAAACGTCCGGGGGCGGCACCGATGTCGACTTCTCCGGCATCATCAACGACATCCGCGAGCGCTCGAACGGAGCAGGCCTGTGAGTGACTACGAGACAATTCTGCTCGAACGTCGGGGACGCGTCGGCATCATCACGCTCAACCGGCCCAAGGCATTGAACGCGCTCAATTCTCAACTGATGCGCGAGGTCGTCTCGGTGGTCGAAGAACTCGACGCGGACTCCGACATCGGTGCGATCCTGATCACCGGTTCCGAGCGGGCCTTCGCTGCTGGGGCCGACATCAAGGAGATGCAGCCCAAGTCCTACATGGACGTGTACCTCGACGATTTCTTCGCGGCCTGGGATCGACTGGCAGCGGCTCGAACACCTCTGATCGCAGCGGTCTCCGGCTATGCACTCGGCGGCGGGTGTGAACTCGCGATGCTGTGCGACGTTCTGATCGCCTCGGACACCGCGGTGTTCGGACAACCCGAGATCAAACTGGGCGTCATTCCGGGAATCGGCGGGTCGCAGCGTCTGACCCGCGCGGTGGGCAAGGCCAAGGCCATGGAGATGTGTTTGACCGGTCGCAACATGAAGGTCGAGGAAGCCGAGCGGGCAGGATTGGTCTCGCGCATCGTGCCGGTCGCGGACCTCCTCGACGACGCCATCGCGACCGCCACCACCATCGCCGAGATGTCGCTACCGGTCGTCATGATGGCGAAGGAAGCAGTCAACCGATCGTTCGAGTCGAGCCTTCGCGAGGGTGTTCTGTTCGAGCGCCGCGTGTTTCACTCCACGTTCGCCACCGAGGACCAGAAGGAAGGAATGTCGGCCTTCATCGAGAAGCGGACGCCGAACTTCCAGCACCGCTAGCTGCTCTTCTGGGTCGTTCCGCAGGCTCCACTCCTACCCCCAACCGGTCGTTCCGCAGGCTCCACTCCTACCCCAACCGGTCGTTCCGCAGGCTCCACTCCTACCCCAACCGGTCGTTCCGCAGGCTCCACTCCCGGGTCCGCCCTACCTGTCGGGGGACAGGAGGGCGGCACCGCGGGCCGAGACCAGCTCCGGCACCGACGGCACCAGAGTCGTCAGGCCGGTCCGCAGCTCGAGCGACCGCGCAATCGAGGTGATGTTCGCGCCGCCGCCGACCACGACGATGGACTGCGGTCTGGCACCGGACAATTGGATGGTCTGCTCCACCAGCATGCCCGCGTACCGCACCGGTCCGGCGATCAGATCGTCGAAATCGCGGCGGGTCAGCACATGCCGCGCAGTTCCGGATGAATTCGTGGTGCTGACAACGGAGTCGATGCTCAGTTGCTCCTTGATGGACCGGCTGACATCGATTCCGACGCGAACGCCGTTGGACGAGAGCAGCCTACGCACCGAGTGATCGAGATCGTCGCCGCAGAACGTCGCGGTACGCCGCGTCATGAGTGTGCGCGTGGACGCGAGATCGATGACGGTCACCGTGGTTCCGGTGCTACCGATATCGCACAACACGGTGACGCCGTGGTTGGGTACCAGCCCGATGAAACGCAGATAGCGCACTTGTGCAGCGGTTTCCGGAACGAGCGAGGCCGTGCGGGCCGTACCTCGGGTGGCGACCGTGCCGGGATCGGTGGCAACCCGATAGGCGATGGCGGAGAACTGTACCGGGAGCGACATCGTCGCGGCGATCGAGTGGATGGCGTCTACACCGGTGGCGATCGTGGTGGACAGCGACTGACCGGGAGCGCGGCGAACAGTCCGCGACACGATGGGTGTGCGGTGGGGGCTGTCCAGATACGTCAGAATTGCGCGTGCACCGTGCGCACCCGCCCCGACCCCCAACACC